>JAHEAM010000047.1 GCA_024642765.1 Planctomycetaceae bacterium | reverse complement strand
CAGGTAACTTGCCGCGTGCGCCCAATAATCAAAGACAGCTCGTTCGGCATCGCCGAGTGTTTGTAAGTGACTTGTTTGGTAATCGGACACCCGAGTCCAAAGCACGTGGTGGTGTGCACGAGCGACCACCGAAATCGTATCGATTTGAACATATCCCAAATGTTGAATTGTTTTCAAAACCCCATTTTTGCCAGAAAGCGAAGCGTTGTCCGTAAGAAGTTGGCAATCGAGTACAACTTCTTGGGCCCTTTTTAGTGGGATTTGAATCATCGAAGTCTAGACGGTCGAGTCCTGCTGTGTTTTGTGTATTTGGTTAATCGATTGATCGTACAGTCTGCTCAGATTTTTTAGCAGGCGGGTACTGGGCGACGATTTGTCTGGTAATTGGGGGAAATGGCGTTGTCTGCGACGCCGCAGAAACGGGGCAAATCGAACCCCCTAAAAGTATGTGACCTAATACCATATCGACGTAAATGGAGAAAGTCGATTAAACTTTCGGGCCGTACTGTCGAAAAAAATGCCTTGATTTCGCGCCTAAACGCGCGTTTGACCAATGTAGCGATGGGTTGTCTGCTTTCGGGGCAATCCGACCTGCGAGGTATTTTCGAGACGATCACGATTGCATTGGGTCGATCCTAATATCACCTTAAATCTCAAGAGCTATGCAAGAATTTCATTTCCCGAATTGGGTAAACCGTTTCACGGTGATTGCCATTCTCGGTGGGTTGGCGGTTGGTGGTTATTTAGCCACATGTTTGTTTGCAGCCACACATCCGCGTGTTGTCAATGTAGGTCACCAACCACCACAGCCTGTTCCCTTCAGTCACAAGTTGCACGCTGGGCAACTGAAAATGGACTGTCGTTATTGCCACAACACTGTTGAAGTGTCTGGTCACGCTGCGGTGCCTGCAACGGCAACGTGCGGCAACTGCCACGGTGGGAACCGTGTGAAAGAAGGCGCGACGCTGAGTGTCGTTCGCCAAGAAAGCGTCTTGTTGAAGCCAATTCGCGACGCACTTGAAACCGCAGATTTCGGTCGTGAGAGCGGCAAGCCAATGGAGTGGGAACGCGTTCATGACTTGCCCGACTTTGTTTACTTCAATCACTCGGCACACATCTCTCGCGGCGTTAGTTGCGTTTCGTGTCACGGTCGAGTCGACACGATGGAAGTTGTGGCTCAGAGGGAAACGTTGTCGATGGCTTGGTGCTTAGAGTGTCATCGCAATCCGGAGAAAAATATCCGTGACCCGCAGCTTGTGACCAAGCTGGATTTTGTTCCCGAGGGTGATCCCGAGGCTTACGGTCGCGAGTGGGCTGAGAAGCTAAATATCAAACCCAATGTCAGTTGTTCGACTTGTCATCGATAATCCAATTCAATTTAAAATACAGTGGTACGGTCGTGGATAAAACAGAGATGGGTTACCAAGATTTAGAGCGTATGCATCAAACTCCAGAGATGCAGCAAGCTATCGAAGCTGAATTTGGGACTGCGCTGAGCGGTGCCAGTGAGGGGGCGGGCGATGGCTTCTCCCGGCGACGGTGGCTGCAGTTGATGGGCGCCTCGTTGGCTTTTGGCGCTGCAACGGGTTGTCGTTACCAGGCAGAGAAAATCGTTCCGTATTCGTTCCGGCCGCAAAATCGCGTTCCAGGAACACCCGTCAAATATGCGTCGATGATCGATTTCGCAGGGGTAGCAATTCCGATTGAAGCAACGAGCTACGATGGTCGCCCAGTGAAACTCGACGGGAACCGCTTGCACGCGATGACAAAGAGTTTTTCTGAAAAATCGCCAGGGACGTCGGATGCGTTTACACAGGCTAGAGTCTTGGAGTTATATGACCCAGACCGATTGCGTTCGCCATTACGTCGCGATTCGGGCGCGAAAGGCAGCGGAGTTTTTGCGGATGCGACTTGGGAAGAGTTCATTGTGGCATTTCGGGCAATCTTGAGCCAATCGGATCTGAGTTCGGTAGCCGTATTGGCGGAGCCATCGAGCTCGCCGTCGCAGGTTCGGTTGCAGAAGCAGTTTGAGTCTCGTGGTGGATCTTGGAAGGTGTATGCGCCGATCGGCGATGACAACACTCGCGAAGGTTCACGCAAGGCTTTCGGGAAAGTCGTGCGACCGCAGTACGCTTTCGATCAGGCGAAAGTAATTGTCTGTCTTGATGCTGACGCATTGCATTTTGATGGTGCTGCCATGCGGAATAGCCGCGGGTTTGCGGCTGGTCGTGATGTTGAGCATGTCGAAAAAATGAGTCGCCTGTACTGTGTTGAAAGTGAGTACTCAACGACTGGCGCGTCGGCGGACCATCGCATGTCGTTGCCAAGTAACCGGATTCAAAGTTTCATTGGTGCCTTGGCTGTTGAAGTCGAAAAGCGAATGGGCGGCGAGTTCCCTGCGGTCGGTAGTTACCGCGAGAAGTTCCTGCAGTCGATGGCTGACGATTTGGTTAAAAATAAAGAAGCAGGCATGATCATTGTTGGTGAGCGCCAGCCGCCAGAAGTTCACGCCGTAGCATACAAGCTGAACGAAATGCTTGGCAACATCGGGAAGACGATTGCGTTCACATCGCCGCTCGATGCCGATCGCGCGGGTATGTTGGCATCTTTGATTTCACTCAAGGAAAAAGTAGCGAGTGGCGCCGTCAAGACGCTGATCGTTTTGGGTGGCAATCCCGCCTACGATGCCCCGGCGGACTTGCAGATTGGGCCGATGATTTCGGCTTGTCCGAACGCTATTCATTTGAGTGTCTATAAGAACGAAACCAGTGTGTTGTGTGGTTGGGTGTTCAACGCATCGCATCCGCTCGAGGCTTGGGGTGATGGCTTGGCGTATGACGGTTCGTGGTGTGTTAGTCAACCGCTGATCGCGCCACTGTTCAATGGCCGGAGTGCGATTGAGGTGTTCGCGAGTGCTATGAGTGATGCCGATGTTGACGGTCTGGCCATTGTTCGGGAGACCGCCAGGGAAAACTTTGGTGCGAGTGGATTTGAAAGCAATTGGAAAGCGGCGCTGTACAAAGGTTTCTTCGAGAAATCAGAAGCAGAGGTTCTTTCGGTTTCGGTGCAGTCGGTAAAAATGCCCGCAGACGATGGCTCTTGGAAAACGAAGTGGGACGGCAAGGCAATCGAAGAGATGGTGTTCTTACCAAGTCGCTCGGTTTACGATGGGCGTTTCGCGAACAGCGGTTGGTTGCAAGAGTTGCCTGATTTCATCACGAAGATTACTTGGGACAATGCGGCGTTGGTGAGTCCGGAAACGGCCAAGCAGCTTAAGCTAGAGCAAAACCACCTCTATGCGTTTACATTCAACGGCGACAAGGTAACGCTTCCTGTTCACATTCAACCAGGTCAAGCTAATGGTTCGATAGCCGTTGCGATTGGCTACGGCCGCACGATGGCTGGTGCTGTTGGTGGCCACAAAGACAAGAATGTTGCTGCTGTTGGTTTCGATGTTTCGCCGTTGCGAAGTTCTGATCAGTGGTATGTGAATAAAAACATTGGGGTTGCTGCCAATAGCCGAACCTTTTATCCCCTGGCTGTAATTCAAGAAAACTGGTCAATCGACTCAGTGGGACGCGACGAAATCCAAGCTCGGATGTTTAAGGATCGGGATGAAAATCGCAGCGGCTTGATTCGCGAAGGTAGCTTTGAGAGCTACAAGGAATTCTTGTCGGAGAATCCGGTCGGCGAACACGCTGAGGCGGCCGCTGACAAACATGCGTCGGTTCGCCCCGCAGTCTATTCGAAGGTGACGGCGCTGCCCATCATCAACGCCTCGTTCCAGCAGGACGACCAGGCGCATGCGGAAACGGGTCATGTGCATGAGGGAGAACATGCTCACAAGTGGCCTGCTTCGTTCCATGAGCATGACTTGTTTGATCTCACGCCAGGTGTGCGTGAGTTGTATACCGAGCAAAATCCTCAATACAAGAATGTTTGGGGTATGTCGATCGACTTGAACAAGTGCACGGGTTGCAACTCTTGTGTGGTGGCCTGCCAATCAGAAAACAACATTCCGATTGTTGGCAAAGATCAGGTTTATCGCGGTCGCGAAATGCATTGGATGCGAATTGACCGTTACTTCGGTAATAACTTGTACAACAAAGAAGCTGCCGAGTCGGATGACAAACAGATCGTTCATCAACCGGTCGCGTGTCATCATTGTGAAAATGCTCCCTGTGAAACTGTGTGCCCTGTCGCGGCAACGGTTCACTCCAGTGAGGGCCTGAATGACATGGTTTACAACCGCTGCATCGGCACGCGTTATTGCGGTAACAACTGTCCCTACAAGGTGCGTCGATTCAATTATTTGAATTACTCCGATGCCGTCACGTTCGTCAAATATCCGGATGCAGACCGTTTGTCGAAGGCGGACCTTGCGCTTCAGAATTTGATGATGAACCCCGAGGTTACGATTCGAAGTCGGGGCGTCATGGAGAAATGTTCCTATTGCGTGCAGCGCATTCAAAACACAAAAATCGTTGCCAAACGTGAGGGCAATCGTGAGATTGGTGCGAACGAAATCACGACTGCGTGCCAAGACGCTTGCCCAACGGGAGCAATCAAGTTTGGCGACCTGCACAACCACGACAGTGAGGTTTACCACGCTCACGAGAATGCTCGGTCGTACGCCATGTTGTCGGAATTGAACAATCGACCACGAACAAAATATTTGGCACGGGTTCGGAACCCGCATCCATGGTTGATGGATATGGATGATCGTACGAAGGCGAATTCGCATGCGTAACGGCCGTTGAGGCGCAAATGATTATCGCGGCGGATCGCGGTAATCCGATTGAAATAATGTCAGCGTTTACTTGAGATTAACTAGAGAAAAGCAGATCATGGCAACATCGATCGACATGTCATTGGACAATACTTTTGAAAATCCCGGTCGTCGTGCGCCCCTGGTCTTGGGTGGCATGAATTACGGCGAAGTCACCGACAACGTGGCTCATATTTGGGAAATGGATCGTCCGCCTAGGACCTGGTACATCGTTTTTTCGATTGCTGTGGTTTTGTTGGGGATTCTCGGCGCTTGCCTCTTTCATTTGATCATGAAGGGAACTGGGGTTTGGGGAAATAACAACCCTGTTTATTGGGGTTTCCCAATTGTGAACTTCGTTTTTTGGGTTGGTATCGGTCACGCGGGAACGCTGATTTCGGCGATTCTGTTTTTGTTTAGGCAGAACTGGCGAACGAGTATTAACAGAGCTGCTGAGGCGATGACGATCTTCGCGGTTATTTGCGCGGGGTTGTTTCCGGGCGTGCACATTGGTCGCTTGTGGGTTTTTTATTGGTTGTTCCCGGTGCCGACTGAGCACTTGGCGATGTGGCCGAACTTCCGCAGTCCGCTGTTGTGGGACGTTTTTGCGGTGGGTACTTACGCGACTGTATCTTTGTTGTTTTGGTATATGGGTATGGTGCCCGACATCGCGACGTTCCGCGATCGCACCAAAAGCAAAGTTGGCAAAATTGTTTATAGCTTGTTGTCATTGGGTTGGACGGGTTCAGCCCGCGCCTGGCATCGATACGAAATGGCCTACACGATTTTGGCTGCTTTGGCGACGCCTCTGGTTCTTTCGGTACATACGATCGTTAGCTTTGACTTTGCCGTATCGCAATTGCCAGGTTGGCACGCGACGATCTTTCCGCCTTACTTCGTGGCCGGTGCTATTTTCTCGGGCTTTGCGATGGTGGTAACGTTGATGGTTCCCTGCCGTTCGCTGTTCAAGTTAGAAAAGCTCATCACGATCAGGCACTTGGAAAATATGAACAAGATCATTATGGCCACGGGCTTGATGGTCGGAACGGCTTACGGGATTGAGTTCTTTATCGCTTGGTACGGTGGCGTATCGGTGGAAGGGTTTGCGTTCTGGAACCGTGCGTTTGGTAACTACTGGTGGGCCTATTGGATCATGGTTTCCTGCAACGTATTTATCCCGCAGTTGTTTTGGATCAAATGGTTCCGCACAAATTTGGTGGCAATGGTCATCGTTTGTATTTTTGTGAACATCGGGATGTGGTTTGAGCGTTTTGTCATTGTGATGTCATTGAGTCGAGACTTCTTGCCATCGAGCTGGGCCATGTTCCGGGCGACGGAAATTGACATTCTGATGTTGATTGGAAGTTTCGGATTGTTCTTTACGCTGTTTACGCTCTTCTGCCGTTACCTGCCGGTGATTGCAATTTCGGAAGTCAAAAATGTGATACCTCATGATCATTCACACGATCATGAGGACGGGTCGCACGGCGAGGCTGCTGCTCATTAGGAGCAGACTGAGTAAGAAGCGGTTGACCGAGTTGGTTGGATCGAAAACGAAAAAATGTTTTTTGAGACGATAGAATTTTATGGCACATTCACATAAGCCTGAAAAAAAGAAATCCAAAGGACCGTCGTCCAAATTGGTTTCCTTAGTTGCGCAGTTTGACGATCCCGATTCACTCGTGTCGGCCTGTGACCGGGCACGTCGCGAAGGGTATCGGAAGATGGACGCTTATTCGCCGTTTCCTGTGCACGGAATCGACGATGCGATTGGGATTCGACGAACACGGTTGCCATTTTTTGTGTTGGCGATCGCCTTGTGCGGATGCACGTTTGCGTGGGTGTTGCAGTATTACGTCAACAGCACGGACGAGTCGCCGTTGTTTCCCGGCTATAAGTTCTTTATTTCGGGCAAGCCATTGGGTGTTGCCGGCATCCCTGCGAATATTCCCGTGATGTTCGAGCTCACCGTATTGTCCAGCGCGTTCGCTGCATTTTTTGGAATGTGGATTTTAAACAACTTGCCTCGGTTCGCTAATCCACTGCATCGCATCTCACGTTTTCGCCGCGCGACTAACGACCGATTTTTCTTGGAGTTGAACGCGGACGACGAGAAATTCAATGAAAACCGCAGTCGTCAACAGCTTGAAGAGTGGGGTGCAACTGCCATTGAAGAATGTCACCTGGATACAACCGACCATGCCATTCCTAAGGGCTTCAAGATGGCGGGTGTCGTATTGATGTTTGCATTGTTATTGCCGCCGGCTTTGATTTATCGCGCAGCAGGGATGCCCTATCCCAATCCACGGCTGCACGTTGTTCCTGACATGGACTGGCAAGATAAATTCAAAACCCAAACGGTCGGGCCAAACTTTAGCAGTGATCCTTTGAATCCATCGTATTTATTCGAAGACCCGCAAGCGATGCGACGCCCGGTCGATAACACAATCGCACGCGAAGACTATGGAATGCAATTCGACGAAGAATTCGTAAATGGATTTCATGGAGAGGCACCAAGTCCTGAGACTGGTGGAGCAGGTCCAAATGCGGCAGCCGCGCAAGATGAAGTTCCCGCTCAACCCCAAGTTGTCGAGGCAGATTGGCTCAAGGAATTCCCGAGCCAAGTCAACGTGGATGTTGAAACAATAGCCCGAGGGCAACAACGATTTGAGATTTATTGCACGCCATGTCACGGCTACGACGGCAACGGAAATGGACTTGTCAACGAGCGTGCAGTTGCTCTGAACGCCAATGGCCTCGCCCAATGGACGACGGCAAAATCGTTGCATGATCCAGCGGTGAAATCGCAACCGGTGGGCCGGATTTTCGATACGATCACGCACGGCCGCGCAACTATGGGACCCTATAAAGATCAGATTCCAGTCAAAGATCGTTGGGCGATCGTAATGTATGTTCGTGCCCTCCAGGAAACGGGATTGGCACCGCCGGCAGCAGCATTGCCTCCAAGCGAAACTGCGGTTGAACCGAAATAGGATTGGTGTCGGCTGTAAGTGTTGTCAGTTGGTTTAGGCGAAAAAACAGAAACGTAATTTAGAGAAGTTTTTAAACTATGCACGCGCGAAGACCAGGAAAAATTACATCGCCCGTCGTTTCTCTTAGCACAAGCTATGTGAAATTGATTCCCTTGGGGTTGATCGTAGGAGCCGTTGGGCTCGGTGTGGCGTTTTTCATGTCCTTGGGCTCGGACAATACGCTCAAACGATTTAGCTATTCATACTTGGTGACATTCTGTTCGCTGCTCTCAATGTGCATTGGCTGTCTGTTCTTTGTGACGGTTCATAATTTGACACGTGCAGGTTGGGGCGTAACCGTTCGGCGAATCGCCGAAATCATCGCCATGTGCACACTGCCGATGTTCTTGTTGTTTATGCCGATATTGATCCCGATGTTTACCGGACATGCGGATGTTTACCCTTGGGTCGAAGACAATTGGACAGACGGCGAGCCAAACGAAGCCTTTCAGCGATTGAAAGACACATATCTAAATGTGAATTGGTTTGGGATTCGAATGGTTGCCTATTTTACGATCTGGGGTCTGATGGCCTGGAGCTTTTTTGGGGCTTCGCTGCGACAGGACGTAACTGCGGATCCGCAATTGTCGCGCAAAATGCAACGCTCGGCAACGTGGAAGATGATCGTTTTGGCGGCAACTATCGTGTTTTCCTCCTTCGATCTTGAAATGTCTCTTTCTCCGCGTTGGTTTAGCACGATGTTTCCGGTTTACTTCTTTGCCGGTGGTGTGTTAAGTGCTTTTTCAGTGATCACGTTGACCAGCCTGCTGTTACAGCGTTCAGGGCGCGTAACGGATGAAATCACAGTTGAGCACTACCATGACTTAGCGAAATTAATGTTTGCATTCGTTGTCTTTTGGGGATACATCGCGTTTAGCCAGTTTATGTTGATTTGGTATGCTAATTTGCCGGAAGAAACATTTTGGTTTCGTTGCCGGATGGCAGATACGGCATCGACGGGCTGGAAGTACTGGTCCTTGCTGCTGCTGTTTGGTCACCTTTTGATTCCAATTCTGGCGTTGATGGCCCGGACCGTGCGACGGAACAAGACTTATCTTTTGTTCGCATCGATTTACTTGTTGGTTATGCATTGGATCGATCATTTTTGGATCATTATGCCGCAGTACAACATTGGTTCGGACAACCATATTACAGCTGCGACGAACCCGTTGATGTTCAATTGGTTGATTGATGTGCCCTGTGCGGTTGGAATGATTGGCATTTTTGTTTCGATCTTTTGTATCGTTGCTGCGGATCGGCCATTGGTGCCATTGAACGACCCGCGTTTGGAAGAGTCGCTCAATTACCGAAACGCCTAACATTGTTTTAGTGCAACCAAGATTGAAAATTCAGTTTAATAGAGAACTAAGATGAACGCCGAATTGGACCACAACGAACATGCAGCCCCAACCTCATCGCGCCCCAGCTACGACGATGTGAATTCGATGGCTATTTTCATGACCGTGATTATTAGCTCGATCGTTACGGTTGTGATTGTGGCGGCTGTGCAAGGCATGGCCTATCAGTTTCAAAACAGCTTTACAGCTGCCCAAAATAAGGCATATCCGCAGTTGCAGTCCGTACAGAAAATCGACGCGCAGAAGAAATCTTTGCTCGATGCGCCGACTCCGATTGAGGCCGCCATGGAAAACGTTATCAAGCAATACGGTCGTGCCGTGACGAACGCAGCCAACACAACCGGAAACAACACAACCGAAAAAGCCGAGCATTGATGTCAAAACCAAGTGCAGGGGTGGTAGCACGAAATCCAAGAAAGTGACGAACACTGGTGCTAAATAGTCGCGGTCAAGTTGCCACGTGAGCCATTTTGCTGAATAGTATTAGAAGCCATGAGAAATAGAAACACATCCACGCAAACCTACTCGACCATCGCCCTCCGGGTGTTGGCGCGGGGTGTTTTTGCTTGCTGTTTGTTGGTTTCGGTTTTGGGCAACTCGAATTGTCGGGCTCAAGGCGACGCTAAAATCCCCAAAGAAGAAGAGGGGACGGGCGTTGTCGAGCTTTTGGGTGAATCGCTTGATCCCGATATTCCGTTTCATGATGAGAAAAACAACTTCGTAAAGTTTGGACAGTACTTTGACGGCAAGCGACCGATTATTTTGTCGTTTAACTATTCAAATTGCCCAAACGTTTGCAGCATTCAGCTTGAAAAGATGGCGATCTCGTTGTCACGCATCGACTTGGATGTTGAAAAAGACTTTCAAGTGATTTCCGTGAGTATTGATCCGAATGAACAAGCCAGCCGAGCGCGGGAGTTCAAAGAGAAATTCACGCGGTTTTATAATCGACCTGATTTCGACGATGGCTGGCATTTCTTGGTTGGCGACGAAGCCGACATCCGAATGCTCGCCAGCGAATGTGGTGTGACTTACAAGTACATCCCAGAGCAAAAACTGTATTCGCACCCACCGGTTTTCTTATTGATTTCGCCCGAGGGCAAAATCGTTCGCTACATTTACGGTTTGGACTACGAGCCGATCACGGTGAAACGAGCTTTGGTCGAGGCCGCTGAGGGCAAAATCGGTTCGTCGATCAACCGCCTTTCGTTTTTAACAGGGTGTTATTTATACAACCCGAATTCGGGCACGTATACGTTTCAAGCGATTGCAATCATGAGGATTGGTGGCGCTGCTACCGTGATCGGATTGTGCATCGGACTGGTTCCGTATTGGCTAAAACGCCGAAGCACGAAAAGTCAAATTGATAAATCAATGAACAAAGATAACGACAACGAACAACCAGCGCAGACGATCAATTCGTCGACCGCCAGTTAGTAATAAGATTGAGCAAACACGAACGCCAATTTATACGAGTTAGTATTCAATGAATTCCATAATGACAACGCTTTTGGCTCAAGATATGTATCACCCGGCGACTTCTTTGGAGCACGCTGCCGAGGCGCGGTATTGGTTCCCCATCGAAGCCTCGGCTTTTGCGAAGGACATCGACAACCTGTTTATGGCGATCACTTGGATCTCGGCGTTTTTTTTCGTGATCATCATCGGCGTGATGTGCTACTTTGTGGTTAAATATCGGCGTCGAGAAGGCGTCAAGCCAGAGCCCAGTTCCTCACACAATACGACGATTGAAATTTTGTGGTCCGTGCTGCCTAGCATTATCTTGGTTTGGATCTTCTATGAAGGTGCCAGCGGCTATTATGAAATGCGGATGATCCCCGATTCAGCAGAAGAGATTCACGCCGAAGCCTTTCAGTTCGGTTGGGAGTTTACTTACCCGGATGGTGACAAGTCAACGGAATTGCATGTGATCAAGGATCGGCCAACAAAACTGATCTTGCAGTCTCGCGACGTATTGCACAGTTTTTACGTTGCCGCATTCCGGCAAAAAATGGACATCGTGCCCAATCGCTATACCTATGCATACCTTTTGCCAACAGTGATTGGTGAGTTTCGTCTTGCGTGTGCCGAGTATTGCGGTGATAACCATTCGCGGATGAGAACCATTTGCGTTGTGCACCCCGACGATGCAGACCGCAAGGTGAAAACACAGTGGATCAAGGCTGAACACTCGCCATGGATCAACGGCCAGCACTTGTTCAAAATTCATTGTGCGGGTTGCCACAATATCAATGGGGTTGCTGGTACCGGCCCAGCTCTCAATCTGATTTGGGACAAAGATGAAAATCTAATCGATGGCTCGACAGTTAAAGTCGACGAAAACTACATCAAGGAATCGATTCTGCAACCAAATGCCAAGGTAGTTTCAGGCTATGGTCCGGTTTCCAAGATGCAAAACTTCGAAGGCAAATTAAGTAATGGCGACATTGACGATTTGATCGCCTTTATCAAGCTGAAAGACGGCATGGCAAATCCTCCGCCAGACGAAGGAAGTTCAGCTGTTAAGGAGGAGACTAACGAATCCCCTGCACCTGCGAACACCACAGCAGTAGCGCCGAGTACAGATGCAGCTCCAGAAGTTTTGGCGACGGAAAAAACAGACGCTCCAAAAGCGGATGAAACAAAACCAGCGGACACGACAGAGGCTGACGGCGCCAAGGCAGAAGAGAAATCAGCCGAAGCACCAAAGGCTGATGCGGCGGATGAAAAATCGGCTGAGCCAGAACCCAAAAAGGTTGATGGCGGGAATTGAGCCAATTCCATAAGGGGTCAGTCCCCGGAAAAGGCAGGGGGTCAAACCCGATTGGGAACGGCTGTTAGTTAATTGAATTGAAGACCAGACACTTTTGACAAAGTTAGAAATAGGTTTGAGTTATGGCTACAGTAGAAGTCAGACGCGAGCTTTTCGGGCACGCCGAAAAACAAAATTACTTGACCCACAGCAAGGGTTTCCTTTCGTGGGCATTGACGCTCGACCACAAGCGCATTGGCATTATGTACTTGGTCGGAGTGAGCGCGGCTCTGATCGTCGCCGGAATTTTTGCGCTCGCATTGCGGGCCCATCTTTACTATTCGGAGGGAGCGTTTGGAGACTTGGTCAGCAATGCGACCTATAATCGGTTGTTTACGTTGCATGGCGCGATAATGGTTTTCTCATTTATTATTCCCAGCGTTCCTGCTGCCTTGGGTAATTTTGTTTTACCGATGATGCTCGGTGCCAAGGACGTGGCCTTTCCGCGATTGAACTTGGCCAGTTTTTACCTCTGGATCTTTGGGACTGGTTTCCTGGTATTAGCGTTGGTGACCAGCAGCCTGGACACAGGTTGGACGTTTTATACTCCATACAGTATTCGTACTCAGACTTCGGTGATCTACGCGACATTCGGTGCGTTCATCTTGGGTTTCAGTTCGATTTTCACGGGGATCAATTTTTTGGTAACCGTGAACACGATGCGCCCTAAAGGAATGGGATGGTTCAACATGCCATTGTTCTTGTGGGCCCTTTATTCGACGGCCATCATTCAGATTTTGGCTACGCCAGTTTTGGGTATTACGTTGTTGCTGCTGATTGCAGAACGAGTCATGGGGATTGGTATTTTCGATCCGAAGTATGGCGGCGACCCCGTTTTATTTCAGCACTTCTTTTGGTTCTATTCGCATCCTGCGGTCTACATCATGATTTTGCCTGCGATGGGTGTGATCAGCGAATTGATTTCGGTTTACAGTCACAAGCGAATCTTTGGCTATACCTTTATTGCGTTTTCATCTGTGGCGATTGCCTTGCTAGGGTTTCTAGTTTGGGGTCACCATATGTTCACCAGTGGTCAATCGCCGGTGATGAGTTTGATTTTCAGTGCGATCACTTTCTCGGTGGCGATTCCATCGGCGGTAAAAGTCTTTAACTGGCTCGCGACCTTGTACAAAGGTTCGATATTGTTGTTGACACCGATGTGTTATGCCTTGTCCTTTATCTTCCTATTCGGAATCGGTGGATTGACCGGTTTGTACTTGGGAGCGTTGTCGACGGATATTCCTTTGCACGACACCTACTTTGTTGTGGCTCACTTTCA
>JAHEAM010000467.1 GCA_024642765.1 Planctomycetaceae bacterium | reverse complement strand
TTGGCTTAACGAACACAATCAACTCAAGTCACTGACTCGCTCCTATCTCGCCTCAGTGGCGTTCGTCGACAACGAGGTTGGACGCGTGATGCGGGCCTTGGATAAATCGAAACGCGCGAACAACACCATTATCGTTCTGTGGTCGGATCACGGTTTTCATTTGGGTGAAAAGGGGATCTCCGGCAAGAACTCGTTGTGGGAACCATCGACACGAGTACCGTTGATCTTTGTTGGGCCTGGTGTGAAAGGAGCTGGGGAATGTAATGAACCCGTCGAGTTATTGGACATTTATCCAACATTGATCGAGCTCTGCGGGTTGCCGGAGCGGGAGGGACTCGAGGGACTCAGTCTGAAACCGCAACTTGAGACACCCAATACCTATCGTTCGCGGCCAGCGATCACGACGCACAACCCGGGCAACCACTCGGTCCGCGACGGTGCTTGGCATTACATTGTCTATGCCGATGGCTCGCAAGAGCTTTACGACATGGGGGTCGATCCGCATGAATACAGCAACCAGGCCAGTAGCCCGGAGATGAAATCGCAACTGGAAGAGATGAACGCTTTTGTTCCAAAAGACAACGCGCCGCACGCGCCTGGTAGTAAACACCGCGTACTGTGGAAAAATGGAAACCGTTGGCTCTGGGAGGGAAAACCGATCGTGTGGGAGGAACTTCAGCGATAGGACCAATCAAGTATTCCCATGACAAAACTGCGTTCCGTTTCCAGCCTGCCAAAGCCATTATGAAATGGGTATTGATGTCGCCATGTTGGTATTGGTGTCGCCATGAATGTGCCGAAAAGCCTTCGAAATGCTTGTATTGCATTCGAATGAGGTGCTAGCGGTGTGAAAAATGTGTCTATTCGCTGCGATTTCGAATCGTTAAATTCCCGCCCTCGTTAATCTGCGTTGTGCAGCCGAGGAAAAGGTATTTCGATTTCGCGC
Organism: Planctomycetaceae bacterium; assembly: GCA_024642765.1. Taxonomy (GTDB): domain Bacteria; phylum Planctomycetota; class Planctomycetia; order Pirellulales; family Pirellulaceae; genus BJ22. Next base: position 2,578 of record JAHEAM010000467.1, on the reverse strand, counting down.
CCAGGTGGCACCTATGGTCTTGGCTATTCAAATCCCAAACGTGTTGAACGCCGCACGGCAGTTCGTTTTGTCTGCTGCGGGTGTTGTTCTCGCGGTTTTGTTTTGCAGCGTTGGGGTAGCTCGGCAACAAGACGTCGGTGGCGAGTTTTCTCAATCGCGCGAACTGCAAACGCAAACACAGACTTTGTTTCAATTTTCTTCCGTGGACCTACAACTTCTGGAATCGATGTCGCCTGCCGAATTGCACACCGCGATTGTTGCCGAATTAAACCGAGCAAACGCCGGATGGTCAATCGAACAAATTGAAAACGATCCTCGTGCGAATAAACTACTGCAAGCAAAGAAATTTCTTGAGCAGACGTTGCAGTTGCTCCAACTGGCTGAGCAACATGCGCAACGCACAAACTCTCTACCTAATTCTGTGGCACCCGTTTCTCACGTCGAGCCGCTCGAAAAGTGGCAAAATCAATTGGATATTGCTCGTCAAAAATGGCCTTTGATTGGCGAGCGTTCGCGTTGGCTCACAGAGCAAATCAGCAAAAAAGCTCAGGACGTCCGAACGTTGAAAGAATTCATACAAGACGATGAGTCACTAATGAAGTTTGTGTCGGCAATGTGCCAGAGTCGGATGCTGCTGGCAGAGAACTTGGCCCTCACCGAAGAGGCCCGCAATGTCGCCAACGATCTACGCGAGTTACCCGCGAAGATTCGCGAGACTCAACAACTTGTTGCGCTCGCGACTCCAGCGATTGGTCAGAGTACTAATGCCGGCACCACGGAAATAGCAACTGCCGCAGCTGCCACCGCAAAATCAAAATCGCCAACATTCGACAGCGATCGATCGCTGTTGATTGATACACATCTGCATACAGACGAGCAAGCGTTGGATTTGCCAGATGAGTCTGATATCGAGACGCGTTGCAGGGCACTCGAACGAGAAATTTCGATATTGCAACGTCAAACTAAATCACTGCGCGAAAAAGAAGCGAACTTGAAGGAAAAAGTCGACGTGCTTGGTTTGACCGAAGCTAATGAAATCGTCTTGTTAGAGGCACTGCGGGCACTTCCAGACGAACAGAAAAATCGAATTCAAAATTTTGGTATTGAACAAGAAGTGCGGGCACTGAGTATGCAGATTATTCACACCGAGAATCATTTGGAGTCCGCGATTTCCCGAATTCAAAACGACCCAAAAACAGAGAGCATTCCTGAAGACCAATGGCCGCAAGAAATTAAGGCCTTGCAAAGCAGTCTCCTACTGCAGCGGAAGTTGAACCAACTGCAACTGACCGTTTCGACCGAACGCGACAACTTGATGCACGCGAGTCGAACGATGCGAGCATTTCTCACTTCGCAATTGCTTTGGGTGCAAAACAGCGATGCGATTGGTTGGTCCGATATCCAAAACGGGTCGGAAGGATTGTTTCGTTTGGCCCAACCAAACATTTGGTACGAATTGTTCGTTGGCTTGGGGCACCGTGTTGTCTTAAGACCCGTTGAGTTGGCTGTGTTCATTTTCGGACTTACAGCGCTGACGTTCGCCAAACGGCGATTGTCAAGCGATCGTAGTCGCAAGTCGTACTCGCCAGGAGCCAATCGATGAGCCTCGAAATGGAAAAAAATTCCGATGAACAACCGGCGAGAAACGGAAGTTCGACGTTCCGACAGCGCCGATTTGTGCTGGAGTTTACGCGACGAATTGCTTGGACCATTGTTGCTTCGTTAAGGCTGCCGGTAATTGTGCTGTTTGTTTTATGGGAGTTGAAGTCGGTTGGCCAGAGTCAATTGCTGGCGTCGAACTTGGCGCATGGACTTGCATCGATCATGCCCTCATGGGTGTTGGCAATGATCTTATATCGGGCGATCTCACCAGATGGCATCGCCGGTGGCTTGCTTAGTTGGCCCAAAGTAATTTGTGAACATTTACGGCGAGCTCTATTTTTGGTGTTGCTCATTGTTTGCCCTTTGCTGGCCGTTTGCGAATCGCTCAAACAGTTTAGTGCCGGTCAATACAGCGACTCATTGGGGCGGTTGGCATTAATGGGTGCGATGAGTGTGATGACGTTTGTGTTTTGGCGCTCAGCAAGGGCCATTGTCAAATTCGAAACGCAACGACGCGATGAATCTCAGCGAGGAGATGAAATCCAGCGAGGAGACGAAACAAGTCGCGCGACGCTTTGGTTATCTGGCGGACGCGGTTTTCAGTGGTTTGCATCGCTTGTTCCCCTGTCGCTCGTCTGCATGTCAGCGGCTGGTTACCGATTCGCAGCTGAGCAGTTGGGAATGCGAGTATTGTGGACGTTACTGGCGGGGTTATTGGTGCTGTTGTGTTGGTCTCTGTTGCAATACTTGTTTGGACTTTACGAGGTCCGCATGCTGACGTCAATCCAAGGCTCCGGCTCGGACGCAAGACAGTCGCGTATCGAACTAAGCGGTAACACACGCCAGGTCTTGCGGCTTTTGAATATTGCAGGTTGGGTCGCGATGTTGCTCACCATCACACGCATTTGGCAATCAACGTTTCCATCGGGTTTGTTTTTGGACCAGATGGTGTTGTGGGATGGTGCCGTTGGTATCG
>JAHEAM010000046.1:4887-13277 GCA_024642765.1 Planctomycetaceae bacterium | reverse complement strand
AACGACTTCACGCCCTAAAAACATCAGGCCTGCGTAGTGTCCAATGTGTGCATGGGTCAACAAAATCCCGTCAAGTCCCAAACCATCGCGTTTGACCGGAGCAATTTTCTCAAGCAAGTGAAATTGTTCGGTGAAATTTGGAGTGCATTCCACTAACCACCTTTGATTCGATTCATGATCGACGATTGCAATACTAGTCGCAAACCGCTTAACCGTAGCGTCCTCCCAAGCTCGTTGGCAGCAATCCCCCCGACATCCGACTTGCGGATACCCCGCATCTTGAGCCGTACCCAAGACGACTATTTCAATCTGATTGTCGAAAGCAAAATGTTGGCCTTGGCAAATCCCAATCATGCCATAACCCAAAACCACCGATCCCAAGACTACGTTAAAAAAGCCCGAACCAAACATCTGAGTTTCTCATGACAGGAACATAACACTAAAACTACAGTCTAACACGCGATACCACCTAACGCTTGCAGTGTTGCCACATCGGATACCCGAATAAGTCTGTGTCCAGTACTTATTTTCAGTCAATGGTGCAATCAACAGCTCTCCGATTCGGTGAATTGGACGTTCAAAAACTGGTCAATGCAATTCTTTATGATTGATTACCTGATTGTGGTCCTTGGCATTTAATGGGCCGTCGCACACTTACCTATTGGGGACGGATTGTCATTTCGACTTACTATCGCACAATCATATAATGCCTAAAATGCTAACCTCAACAACTTGCGACTTGTGCTGCCGATCGTCCAATGTTGCGGAACATCAAATGTGTTAAAATTCAGGGTCCTGAGCAAAAATGCAAGCTCAGGAACTCACGCTCCAAGATTGAAGATGTAAAATTGGCGTGACAATTTGCCCGTCTAGACGATTGGCGGTTGAATGTCAAAATAGGGATGTGATCGCGAAACACTATTTGGTTTCAATAGTGTGCTATTCGCCAGCGAATCTAGGCATTCACGAGGAATTTCCAACGTGCAGTTGAGGACAAACATTTCGCTTGAAAGATCTGTGTTGGCAATAAAACCACGAAGCGAACGCGGCTTCTTGAACAGTGTTGGCGAACTTCGTTTGGCGAATCGAATGTTCGTGACAATGCTGGCGCTGAGTCTTCTTGCGGCCGCTGGATGCGATACTCCTCCGCCTCAGTTTCGCTTCAATGCTGTTGAGTTGCGGCATCAAGAGCGCGTCAAACTGAGCGACGGACTCAAATTTGATTCGCAGTACAAGCAACAGATTGATTTGCTGACGACAACCTTGTTTGGCACGCCTGACGAGCCCAAGTTTCCATTTCTTACAGGCGATGACGATGAGGCCCATGCGATCATCAGCTCTGAGAATTTGGCACGCTCAGCTGGCCCTGTAAACAGCAATCGCGAGGGTGAGCAACGTGGTCTCTACCGTGAACACTGCGTTCACTGTCATGGCATCACGGGCGACGGAGCCGGACCAACGGCCTTGACGCTGAATCCCTATCCGCGAGATTTCCGGATGGGCAGGTTCAAGTACAAATCGACACCGCTTCGAACACCACCGACTGATGCTGACCTGGAGCGTGTCTTGCGGCATGGCATTCCGGGTACGGCAATGCCGGCATTCGCGACCTTGCCCGAGCAAGACATCAAGGCACTGATCGACTATGTGAAGTACCTTTCGATTCGCGGTGAGTTCGAACGTTTGTTGATTTCCGAGTTGGGCGCACTCGATGGCGAGCCTTTGATCGAAATCCCCAAGGAGGCGACGAATGGCGAAGCCCCAGTTTCCGACGCGCTTTCGGACAGAATTTTCGAATTATGCGGCGACAAATTATCGGATGGGATCATTGCTCGCTGGATGGACCGAGACGATTCGATCACGGAGGTTAGTGAGGTTCCAGAGGCATTGATTGCGGGTTCGGGCGAAGCGTTCGAAAACATGGTCGTCGCGGGGCAAATTCTGTTTGCAGGCAAGGCAGCTTGCATGCAGTGTCATGGGCCGACGGGCCTAGGCGATGGCCTGGTCGGCAACTACGACGATTGGACTAATGACTGGCTCAAGAACACGCCAGACGTCGACGTCAACCGACCTCAGTCCTACCAGGAATTCTTGGATCTCGGCGCGTTTCCACCGCGGCCCATTTTGCCTCGTAATTTGCATTACGGTGTGTATCGCGGTGGTGGAGATCCTGCGGACCTATACCGCAGAATTTACGACGGAATCGAAGGCACTCCGATGCCCTCATCCCGAACATTGACGCCGGAAGAAATCTGGTCAGTGGTCGCCTACCTGCGTTCGCTGCCCTATTCCAACCCTTGAATACGTTATTTGGCCCAAATTTCATCCGCGCTTGGTGGAAAACACTGTGAATCGATTTTGGTCATCCTTATTTTTGCTAGTTCCAATTCTGGGTGTTGCCTCGTTTTTCATGGCAGCATTCAACATTTGGCCACTACAAGGACTGTGGCTGCCTGACAATTACAGCGAAACTGGAAGGACGATCGATCACCTCTGGACGCTGCTTCATACAATATGTGCCGTGATTTTTTTGGTTACGGGAATCGTATTGGCATGGGCCTTGTGGCGCGCCGGAACAGGATTGAACAAGGCCACGTACTTTACACACAACACACGCTTAGAAATCATTTGGTCGATCATTCCCGGTGGGATCTTGGTTTTTATCGCCATCTATCAAATGCAGTCCTGGAATGAAAACAAATTGCTGCACCCAAAGGAATTAGTCAACGGAGTGAGCGTATCGCGACCACCTCTAGTGCGTGTGGTTGCGAGGAGGTTCAGCTGGGAATTTCATTACCCCGGTTCCGATGAAAAGCTCGAAACGATTGACGATTTGTATTTCGAGAACGAAATGGTGTTGCCTTACGGCGAAGATGTCGTGTTGCAACTTGAGAGTCGCGATGTGATCCACAGTTTTTTCGTACCGAAGTTGCGAGTCAAACAGGACATCATACCGGGTCACGCTCAAATGATTTGGTTTCAGGCGACGCAAGAAGCCGAAGTCGCGTTAGTTTGCGCCGAACTCTGCGGATGGGGACATTACGCAATGCAAGGAAGAATCAAATTCGTAAGCCGAGCCGAGTTTGACAGTTGGCTTACGAAACAAATGGAACTCAAGAGCCTTTCGCAAAAGGGTTCTGCCGCTAGTAAAGGCGGATTGGTTCAGACCTCTCTTGAGACAGTCTCTATTAATGAGTCGGGGCAATAGTTCGTTTTATGAATAACAACGACGTAACATCGCAGGACTCAACAAATGGCCACCATGCCGGTAGAGGCGGCCTGTTTTGGTTTTTGGGAACTTATGTATTCGCGCGCGACCACAAGATCATTGGGCTCCAGTTTCTGTTCTCGACCTTGATTTGGATGATCGTTGGTGGACTGTTGGCGCTCGCGGTTCGCTGGCAATTGGCTTGGCCCTGGTCCAACATGCCCATCTTTGGTGCCTTGTTGTTTTCAGCCGAGGGCGGACAAATTTCGCCAGAATTTTACAACGTGCTGTTTACGATGCATGCAACGATCATGATCTTTTTCGTTGTCATACCGATTTTGGCCGGAGCATTTGGCAATTATCTCATTCCCTTGATGGTTGGCGCACGAGACATGGCATTTCCGACCTTGAACATGATGAGTTATTGGTTGTTGTGGCCAGCGTTCGGCTGCATGATCGCCAGCATGTGGGTGCCAGGAACCGGACCGAGTGCAGGCTGGACATCCTACCCACCACTGAGCGTTCTGTTTGGCGAGGCGCAAGGTCTGTGGCTGCTTGGGTTAATATTTTCGGGTATCGCATCAATGATGGGCGCGATCAATTACATCACGACGATCATCCAAATGCGTGCGCCAGGGATGACGCTATTGCGAATGCCAATGACAGTATGGGGCATGTTGATCACTTCGATTCTCCAAGCATTTGCGTTGCCCGTTTTGACGGCAGCACTACTAATGTTGCTCTCGGATCGAATGTTTGACACCTCGTTTTTTCTAGCCGAAGGATTAGAAACACCAGCAGGAACTCGACTGGCAGGCGGTGGTGAGCCACTTCTTTGGCAACACTTATTTTGGTTCTATTCCCACCCTGCCGTTTACATCATGATACTGCCTGCGATGGGAATGGTCTCGGATATCCTCAGCTGTTTTTGCCGCAAACCCGTTTTTGGTTATCGCCCGATGGTTTTTTCAATGTGTGCGATTGCCGGGATGGGATTCATAGTATGGGGCCACCATATGTTCATTTCCGGAATGAACTATTATTTGTCGGTTTCGTTTTTGATTTCGACAATGTTGATCGCGCTGCCCAGCGGGATCAAAGTTTTCAATTGGCTGGCAACAATTTGGGGCGGCAAAATTGAATTCTCTGCCGCGATGTTGTTTGCGTTGGGATTCGTTTCGATGTTCATAATTGGGGGATTGTCGGGGGTCGTGATGGCTGTCCCACCGATCGACATCATGATTCATGACACGTATTACATCGTCGCTCACTTTCATTACGTATTGTTTGGCAGCAGTATTTTTGGAGTGTTCGCGGCGATCTATTTTTGGTTCCCAAAAATGTTTGGGCGCACAATGAATGAAGGCCTGGGCAAGTTGCATTTCTTAATCAGTTTCATTGCGGTGAACTGTACGTTTTTCCCAATGCACTTTTTGGGTGCTCGTGGATTTCCCCGTCGTTACGCTGATCCGTATGTCGTCGAGGAATTTCGAGACTTGTTGCCATTGAATCAGTTTATTACGTACGCGGCGATCGCAATGGCGGCAGCGCAGGTTTTGTTCTTTTTGAATTTCTTTGGAAGCCTGTTTTTTGGCAAACGCACAACTGAAAATCCTTGGCATGCCAATTCGTTGGAATGGTCTGTACCAAGTCCACCGCCGCATGGAAACTTTGACTTTCAACCCATTGTTTATCGAGGTCCGTATGAATACAGCGTGCCTGATCGCGATGAAGACCACTGGCCGCAATGGGTCGAATAGGCGGAACAACAATGGACAACACAAATGATTTCTTGACATCGCGGTGTCCTCATTTTTGGTCAATGGCGTTGGCTTTCGTATCGTTCGGTTTGATCTGGGTTGGCGGGTTGGTGACAACGACCGATGCTGGGATGGCAGTTCCCGATTGGCCGAACACGTTTAACTACAACATGTTTGCCTATCCGGTTTACGATTGGTTCTTTGGGCCCTGGGACTTGTTTGTCGAGCATGGGCACCGCTTGTTGGGTACCTTGGCGGGAATATTGGCCATCGCAGTTGTCATTGCGACTTTTATAAGCGACCGCCGATCGGCTATGAAGTTGTATTCCATTGGACTATTGCTGCTGGTGATTGGACAAGGCGTGTTGGGCGGGACGCGTGTACTCGCGGACGAACGGGTGCTTGCGAAAGTCCATGGATGTGTCGGGCCGTTATTTTTTATGTTAGTAGTGGGTTTTTGCGTATTGAACTCGCGATGGTATTGCCAATTGAAATCAACGGAGAATTTGGCAGCTGGAACGACCGAGAAACATCTACGACCTTGGTTCGCCGGATGGGTTCTGACGCTTTGTTATTTGCAATTGGTTGTTGGATCGTTTGTAAGGCACATCGGTGTGGATGCAAGTCCGAAAGGATTCAAGCATCTGGTTTACACCCACATCGCGCTAGCCATCATCATATTTTTCGCGACGATTTATTACCAGCTGCGAACTCGAGGCGAGCGAGGTAACTATGTTGGACTGACTTGGCCCATAAGACTTCTGTTTCTATCGATCATAGTCCAAATTCTATTGGGCCTCACGTCTTGGGTTTTAAAGTACGGGATTCCCGTTTGGGCGGATCGTTGGCATTGGACGGCCCAATATATTATCCCAGAAAAAACGTTTGTACAAACAACATTGGTAACGGCTCATATGGCGATGGGGTCGCTGCTGCTGGCGTTGTGGACCATGCAAATGGTGCGGGCTTGGTGTGTGAATTCGACGAGCAAAGAGCTGCGCAGCGACATTTTGACCGATGCTAAGGCCTTGAAAATCAGATAAACTAAGCGTTCAGAAAAATAGTTACGTTGACCGTTTAGGGCGGTCGAAAGGGTTTGAATAAGAAGGACAGCAAGTCTCATGGTGCATTTCTTCTTTGTCCTCCCGAAAAACAATTGAATCAAAAACGGATGAAGTCCCATTGAAATGGAAACCAACATCACAACTCATTCGACTCGGATGCCGATGATTTCCTCCGCACGCTGGGCCGCCTATTTTGAATTGACCAAGCCTCGAATTTCGACGATGGTCTTGATAACTATTGTCGTATCAGCGTGGCTGGCCAGTCACGGCACCTCGACGTTATTGACCCTGCTGAATGTGGGAATTGGAATGTTCTTGGTGGCGGCAAGCGGCAACGCGGCTAACATGTATTTGGAACGCTATTCCGATTTCTTGATGACGCGAACGGCCAAACGCCCACTGCCCGACCAGCGTCTCTCCTCGAACGATGTCACTCGATTTTCGGCAATCACATTTGGAATCGGGCTACCCTACCTGTGGTTAACCTGTAATTGGCAGACGTTTGTATGTGCTTTGATTACTTGGATTCTTTATGTTTTCGTATATACGCCGTCAAAACGAATCACGCATCTCAATACAGAGATCGGTGCAATCGCTGGGGCGATGCCAGTTGCCTGCGGCGCATTAGCGGCGATTGGCGGGATGGAGGCGTTCAGTTGGGGACTGTTCGCGATGCTGTTATTTTGGCAGTTCCCACATTTCATGGCCATTGCTTGGTTGTATCGAAATCAGTATGCCAACGGTGGTCTAAGAATGCTAACGGTCACGGAGCCAACTGGCAGTGCCGCAGGCCGCAAGGCGATCATTATGGGTGTGCTAACGGGACTCGCCAGTCTGTTACCCTTGTTGGCTATTGAAAGCGTTAGTGCAAAAATCGTATTTGCAATGATCAGCGTTTTTCTTGCGTTTTTCTACGTGTACTATTCGATCCATTTTGCGAATAGTCGCGATGACGCAAATGCTCGGCGGCTGTTGCGCTATTCTATTTTGTACTTGCCGCTCTACATGGTGTTGTTGATTGTCTTTAATCGATCCTAAATTTTTTTCACAAATCGTTTCGTGACGACGACAGAATTAAAACACCAAGCTGCGGTCCCAATTGCTAACGGTAAGTTCGCAATTTGGCTCTTTTTGTCGACAGAGATCATGTTCTTCTCCGCTCTGATCGGATCGTACATCGTTTTTCGATTGGGAGCACCGGGAGTTGGTTGGCCCACACCGCATCAAATGCACATGATCGAATGGATCGGTGGGCTCAACACAACGCTGTTGCTAGCATCCAGTGCGGCAATAGTCATGTGCCTCGAAAGTGCAAAACGCGGCGAAGTGAAAAAGGCGAGACTTTGGCTTTTCCTAACCTTTATGTTGGGCTGCGGATTCCTCGCAATTAAAGGCTACGAATATTCTGAAAAGTACCGGCACGGATTGTTCCCGAATATGGGGCGGCAAACCATTTTCGATCGAGTGGATGAGGCCTTCGTTGCCAAGATTGCCGTCGGAACGGCCTTGCCGATCGCAGACAGCACAACGAGCATAGCAACATCAAACGCAGATTCAGGTGCGAATATGCGTTTGCTTCACCATGGAATCATCGACTGGGCAAATCTGGAACTCGCAAAACCCGCGCTGCCATCGATTGAACGGCAACAACTGCTTGGTGCAATAAAGGACCTGACGTCGCTCGATGGCCCCTCTGGAACCTACGATGCTTTCTGGAGCGAACTAGGGACTGCAAGTGAGGCTCAACACGTTCAGGCAATTGAAGAAGCAAAGTCGCAAGAAGCAGAACTTCAGCAACTGCAACCTTCGCTAAGTGCGACTGAAAAAGTTGACCCGACCACGAAAGCCCGCGCCGCTGAGTTAACTCAATCCTTGACGCGATTGAACAAAGAACAAGCCGAACTAACTGATCGCGTTATGGCCATCAACAAATTTGCTCTCGGCGAGCATGAATCGCTTGCAGAGCAAATGGGAGTTCCAGTCGCGACCGTAATCCCGAACGGCAATCTTTGGATGAACACCTATTTTTTATTGACAGGTTTTCATGCGTTACACGTTTTCGGGGGACTTGTTGCAATGCTTGTGCTGTTGCCGGTTAGGTTAAATTCAGCTCGGGCAGGCCTGGTTGAAAACGTGGCCCTATATTGGCACTTCGTGGACATCGTGTGGATATTTCTGTTTCCGTTGTTGTATCTCCTTTGAGTCCGAGGGCCCTTTACCTTGAAAACCAACGATTCCTCAAGTTTGCGCTGGCTTTTGATTTTCGTTTTGCTGTGCGGCCTGACTATTGCCTCGTTTTCGATTGCAAATTCTGGATTGATGCCTCGCGACCGAAATATTGGAATCGCCCTAATCGTT
>JAHEAM010000046.1:0-4877 GCA_024642765.1 Planctomycetaceae bacterium | reverse complement strand
ATGAAAGCAATGTTGGTCGTACTATTTTTCATGCATCTATGGTGGGAACACGCCTGGAAATATGTGCTGACAATCCCGGCCTTGGTGATGGCCGTCGTTTTGACAATCTCACTCGTTCCGGATGTGATGAACCGAAGCGAATATTTTTCGGCATCGCGTGATCGGTTGATCAAATCAACTCCGGACACTTCCAGTTCCGGCAGTCCAACGGCGGAGTCTAAGGTAGGTTCGCATGAATAAAAGCCTGCCAATCGTATTGTGGTTGCTGGTTTTGGTGACTGGCAGCCTAACGCTGCTCATGTTGTCGAAGAAAACGAAGCCAATCGTCCAAGACGGTCGAGTGTTTGTCGATGTGCCCTGGGGCTATCTACCCGCGGTCGAGCGTTTTCAATTGACAAACCAAAATAATGAAGCGTTTGATTCGGCAAGTTTGGACGGACAAGTGTATGCCGTGAGTTTTTTCTTTGCGACTTGCCCGACGATCTGTCGCGACTTAAATAAACAAATTGCGTTGCTCAACAAGCAAATGCAAAAAGATCCAATTCGATTTGTGAACATTAGCGTTGACCCGGAAGTCGATACACCGGACGTCTTGAGCAAGTACGCAGCAGAATTTGACGCGACTGCTGGCCGGTGGGATTTTTTGACGGGCCCATTTTATCGAATCAAAGAGTTGGGCCAATACAACTTTCGTGTGATTATCGACAAGGCAAATCATACGGACGATATCCTCCTAATTGACAAATGGGGACGATACCGCGACCGATTCAAATGGAATGAGCCCGTCGAAATGAAACGCTTTATGGATGTCTCCCGTAAATTGATCCAAGAAACAGAACCGCCACTCGGTGAAATGATTCATTCCCGCAATGTTCTCGCTGACATGAAGGGTACTGATTGGGAACAAACGCCCAAATTGCGAGAGTTTGCATTGACGGATTCGCAAGGCAATTCATTTTTTTCTCGCGACCTCATTGGTGAAGTTTGGATTGCCAGTTTTTTCTTTTCGAGTTGCTCGACGATTTGCCCGAAACAGAATGAGTTTGTCGCTGGATTGGCGTCCCGAATCAACGACGCCAGGTTGAAGTTTGTTAGTATCACAACAGATCCCATAACGGATACAACTGAACGTTTGCGAGCTTATGCAGAAAAGTATCGTGCGGATCCAAAACGCTGGATATTCCTGACTGGAAATGAATTGCTCATTCGCAGAATCTCAACTGATTACTTTGAGGAATCGGCGGGTGAAGGCCACCACAGCTCCAAACTGATGGTTGTCGATCGCTGGGGTCGGTTGCGAGGGAAATTCGATTGGCAGAAGCCGGAGGAGATAGCGACACTCTTGGAACTTGTCAAGAAACTAAAAACAGAGCCCATCCCGCAAACCATCATCGAAAATCATTGATTGCTTGGGCGCAACGACACTTTTTACCGAACGAATAATGAACCTATCTGAAGTCCTGGCGGCAATCTGTGCCAGTTTGAATTTGATCTCGACAGGCCTGTTGATCACGGGTTGGGCGCTAATCAAACGCAAACAAATCGAAAAACATCGAAACGTGATGGTTTCTTGCTTTTTCGTTTCTTGCTTGTTTTTGGTTGTGTACTTGACGAATTATGGGTTACACGGAAACACCTCATTTCCACGTGCTGAGCATCCAACGGCGGCCATGTTTTACTATCCTTTTTTGGCAGCACACGTTTTACTTGCTGCGTTAGTTCCCATTTTGGCATCTCGCACCATCTACCTAGGGCTCAAACGTCGTGATGCGCAGCATCGCCGCTGGGCTCGCTGGACATTCCCGATATGGTTGTACGTGTCCGTATCTGGGTTGGTCGTCTACGCAATGATCCGCTGGATTTTTCCACCATTGCAATCTTGAGGAGCGGCGTATTGCCATGAGTCATCGAGCATCCAAACTTGAAAGTGCGATCCGAAAAGCAATGTTGCTTTTAGCAATCTTGTGGATCTTGAATACCGGCCCAACAACGGCAATAGGATGCCCTACATGTAAGAACGGTTTGTTTGGCAACCAAGGTTTTGCATTCGCCGTAAGTATCGTGTTCATGATGTCAGTTCCATTCGTCATCCTGGGCGGTTGGACCATCACGATTTGGCGATTGCGTCTTGACCTCGTCAACGCTCAAGCAAATGCCGCTCATGCGAGCGATTCGAGCCAAGAATCGATGGCCTGCCAAAGCCCATCAAATGCCGCTACATAAAAGTGGTCGGCGCGTTTGATTTTTACCGATGTTAAATTTCGCATTCGACTTGCCACAGTATTGGTGACTTCTTCAACGCCCTCGAATGCCGGATGCTCGTCCAATTCCATTTGACCAAAGGTCATCAGCATTGGTTTTTGAATCATCTCAATGATCTTAACCCAATCGAAATGATTCTCTGGACCGTATTTGTCGAGGTAGGACTGTGGTTGCATCCAAGTCGGAAATGGAAAGTCAAAGTAGACAAGTTCTTTCGTTTGGCCCTCGGCAACGAGACGCACGGCATGCTGGTATGAATTGAGGAAGGCCTGCCTAGCTGAACAATTGACAAACTGCTCGTGGTTCAACCTGGTTGCGCTTAGACTTGCGATGGCCGCGACTGTTGAATTCGGTTCGTAGGCCTCAGAATAGATCGCCTTAATGGCACCCAAACTGTGACCCACAATCGCAACGCGCTGGCAACCGCGATTGAGCCGCAAATATTCTGCCCAAGCAGGAATATCAAAACGACATTCGGCAACATCCTCCATAGCAGAACCATTTATCTGACTACGTCCTGCCCGCGTTGTCATGTTCAAAAAGTCATGCCCACGAGTGTTACCCATAATTACCGGAATTTCTAAGGTCGAAAATTGCCTACCCAAAAAGGAAAGCAAGCCCGAGGAATAAAAATTCCCACCCAAGCCGTGCAAGATGACGGCGCCATCAATGGGACCAGCGTTCCGAGCGGGTAATGGGTCGATTAAAAAACCATGGAGTCGAACTCGATCAGCAGTTGACGTCCAAATCAGTTCGCCTTTCATTCGCTGTTCCCTCTCGATGAAATGGAAATTAAGCTTAGCTCAAAACAAAAAATGTTAGCCTTCTGTAACTTCCGCCCGATTGGTTGAGGTTGTCAATTAAACACTCGTTTTGGCGAAAAAAATTTTGTTCCAAAAGTCAATTATTGAAAATGAACGGTCAAAACGCTTGGAAACAAAAAAACGCATGCGTCCAGATTGGGACTACATGCGTTCAAAACATTTAAGGTCATAGTGATTAATTTGAGTGTCTAGTGAGATGCCGCCGGTGCACTGCTCAATTGCGATAGCACTTGCAAAACGCCATTCAAATGAGCCAGACGAGGACCATAACGATCGACAAACTCATTCAATGCAAAATCGCCATCAACCAAGTTGTCAAAATTTTCTTTAACATCGATTGTCAAATTCTCAAGGAACTCCGTTTGCACTTGGCTCAATGCTTCGGCTGCCATTCGACATCGTCGCGCAAGAACTGGATTGGCATCCCGCCATTGCCCCAATTCGTTCGCACGTTGGCGCTGAGTTGCATTCATTTGATCGAGCATATCTTCCAGCAATTCGTTCTGTCGTTCTTGTCCGACAATCAACTGCCGCAAAAGATCGGCGACATCATTCTCTGCAACCTTCGAGCGTTTCGTCACATGCGATTCCGTATTTGAGGCAGTAACATCGATTCGAAAAACGGGAGAAACATCTTGCGGATCACGTGACATTCTTCAACTCCATAAGGCTTAAATTCAAGTTTGTTGCTTCAGTATAAACACGTATTGGGCGAGTGTCGAGTTTATGAACTTGGATCAACTCGATTTTCTAAAGTCAAACTAGTTTCGGTGCCCTTTGCCAAAACAATCGTATCCTCTTAACACGGTACATCGTGCCTTTATCCTCGCCAATTCGTGCCATCGTTAATACCGACAAGACTTGTTTTAAGACTTCGCTAAAGTCTACTCGATGCCATTCCGATTGCACAAAAATCGAATACTTGACAACCAGTCGATTTGATGCCCACATGCTGACCAAACGACTTTTCGGCAACTCTGGTTCGTGTCTGAAACATGTCAGTTGCGTGATTTCCGGCAATTGTGACCTCCGTGCTGTCATGTACGCGGCAGGGACAGGGTGGTTCAGCGACTTGTATTCCGGGTGCATTTTGCATAGCCAATCGACCGCAATTACTACAGCCACTAATACTCCTAGGATCGTTACCGTTTATGGCAGAACCATCTTCCAGTCAAATCAACCTTGCTTTTTTAGCCGCCGCCGAGTTCGAATCTCTCGGAGTTTCAGGGGGGGCATTGGTGGTCAACGGTGTTGGAAGGCCACTTGAATTTCACTGCACGAGCCCGGTTTCCGTCAACCGAACACAGGAAATTCTTTTTGGTCAATCATTGTCAGATTACGTTTATTGCGAGCAGGTTGCACAATCACTTCTTAGCGAAATCAAGTCGACGATCGACTTCGTTTTGATTCGCCAAATCGAGTTGCTCAAGGTCGCAGAATATTCGAAATGGCCAGTGTTTTTCTTGCAGGTCGGCGGCGAATTCCCGCAAGAAATCATGCACAAATCACACCACACCTTCGAGTTTGAAGGGATCGCATTCGCAAGTTTAAACCATTCGGACAAAGCCGAACAAATGAAGCAAATCGCCAATAAGTTTCATGCGCAAATACCGATCGACGAACCCTTCGAACGCATCACCCAGGCTCTGGATGAAGCACATGCTATTGCGCGCTAATACTCGCTAGAGCTTACTAATTACTAATGCTCGTTTCCGAAACTCTGCATCATCGGCAGACCGCAAATCCCAATCTGAAGAACAAAAATGGCCTCGCTTGATACACGACACGATT
>JAHEAM010000466.1 GCA_024642765.1 Planctomycetaceae bacterium | reverse complement strand
CAACAAGGAACGCATCTGTTCTTTTGAGAAATCGGCAAGGCGCCGTTCGCTTGAGAGACCTGCCAGCTCCAGCAATGTATCTGCCAATCGGCGGGGTAAATGGCCTGGCAGTAACGTTGCTACTGAAACTTTGCCGTTCGCAGATATTTTTTCCTTCCACACAGCGCCTAGCTGTTCACTATTCATTTCCGGAACGAAATCTAAAACGATTTCGTCGCAATGGGGTTCGGACGGCATCGTAATATAACGACTTAGGTTCATAGGCTCTGGACCTGACAAACCAAAATGCGTGAACAATAAGGCGCCTATCCGACGTTCGCAAATGAGTTTACCTGAAGCCCCACGGCTTTCGCATCCTACGACCTCCAAGCTGATTCCGGACAATGCCGTTACCCACGGTGCATCGGTCGTGCAGGGCGTGAGTGCTGCATGCAATGGATCAATCGAATGCCCCAATGATTTCGCCCACCCATATCCATCACCCGTCGTGCCACAACCGGGGTACGACTTGCCTCCCGTCGTCAGCAGCAACGCCTTGCAAACAAACGAGTTTTCTGCCGTCTGAACTCGAAACCCAGTGCCTGCACGCTCGACATCGAGTACTGCGACCCCGCTTTTCAATAGTGCGCCATTCCGCTCGGCGCGTCGCACCAAGGCATCGCGAACATCGATGGCACGATCGCTGACCGGAAAGATCTTCCCTGTATCTTCGATTTTCGTAATGACTCCTTCCGATTCAAATATACGAACAACTTCTTTGGGGGGGAGTCGGCCAAGAGCCTTGTGCAAAAACTTGCCTGCGTCGCGGAAGGACCTAGCAATTTCTTTAGGAGAGCAATCGTGTGTGATGTTGCAGCGAGTGCCGCCTGACATCAGGATTTTGACACCGAGCTTGTTATTCTTTTCGATAACCAACGTCTTTAGACCACGCTCGGCAGCAAACGCAGCAGCCATTAAGCCAGCGGCTCCTCCTCCGACAATGATCACATCCCAGGACTCGGACTGCTCTGCAAGGCTGGCATCCATTGGCATTTTAAACCGATCTATGAATGCTATTCTGTGTTTCGAGTAATCACAGACTTGTCGCCTGACCGCACTTCGCCAATCGTCCAAGCCTTAAATCCGGCGTCATGAATCATGCGTAGGATGTTCTCGGCATAGAACGGGCTCACCATCAACGCCAGCCCAATTCCCATATTGAAGACTCGGAACATCTCAGCGGTCTCAACATTACCGAGTCGCTGCAACCACGGAAAAACGGATGGACGCGGAAACGCCGCACAGTCAATGTCGATGCAAACACCCTCAGGCAATATCCGCTCAACATTTTCAGCAAGGCCGCCGCCAGTGATATGCGCAATCCCATGCACAACAGACTTAACTTTGTAGTGGCTCAATACTTTTCGTACAAGCGAAGCATAGATATAGGTTGGTCGCAGCAAGGCGTCACCAATGGTTTCGCCCAATTCAGGAACATGTTGATCGATTGTCAATTTTTGATGATCGAATACTATCTTGCGGACTAAGCTGAAGCCGTTGCTGTGAACGCCGCTTGATGCGACTCCAATCACAACATCTCCACGTGCAATATCGTGACCGTCAATAAGTTGCTTGCGATCGACAACACCTACACAAAATCCGGCCAAGTCATAATCGCCTCGTGCGTAGACGTCTGGCATAATCGCTGTTTCGCCACCCAACAATGCACAGTCGGATTCCACACAACCATCGCTGATCCCAGAAACGATCTGTTCCAGGCGATCTGGGTCATCATGGGACATGGCCACATAGTCCAAGAAAAACAACGGTTCCGCACCGCAACAGATCGCGTCGTTTACACACATTGCAACGAGATCGATTCCAACCGTGTTATGCCTCTCGGCCTCAATCGCAACTTTGAGCTTCGTTCCAACACCGTCTGTGCACGACACCAGTACCGGGTCTTGGTAGTTACGACGAAACAACGGGTTATCAAAATCAAGCTTGAATAGGCCCGCAAAACCGCCGTCGAGCGGTCGGACTCGCGGCGAAAACGTGCGGTGCATCAATCGAGGCAAACGCCCCATTGATTGGTTGTACACGTCTAGGTTGACGCCAGAATCTTTGTAACTCAATCCAGACATAGACTTTCATACCGTTTGAAGCGGCACAACTCTCGTTCTTTCTTAAAACCCGTTTTTCGCCAAACAGTTCAAAACTTCAAGATTTTTCGAACAACACATCGTTCAGCGACAAGATAAATTTAAAGGAATCAAGGCCATTTGCCCAGTTGGCGTGACTGCGATTTCGTTTCACAAAAGTCATAGAAAACGCCAAATATGTTTGGCAAGGACCTTTTGGCCGTTGTATTCGGCAAATCAATTACAAATTTCCGTTTAGCCACATTCAGACGTGCTTTTGTCGATGATGCATAGGAGTCCTTGCGAAATTTCAGCGAGTCGGTGAGCGACCAGCAAATCGGCGTTCAGCACAAAAAAGTGGTAAAAAATTTCTGTTGAGAAATAGACCCTTCATTGGGTATTGAAAGTCATTGGAGGATAAGGCATTGTTAATGCACATGCGACATTTACACCCAACACTTCAACTTTCGCACAATCTGCCATATGGTGCCGTGATCCATGACCACGGTGTACAGTTCTTACTGTTCAGCCGAAACGCAACCGAAATCAGGCTACTTCTGTACGATGATATCGACCAACTCGAACCGACCGAAATCATTCGATTCGACCCAGACACCGACCGGTGGGGCAATATTTGGAGCATCTTTGTACCAGGTTTGAGCTCTGGGCAACTTTATCACTATCAAGCCTCAGGTCCAGATCAACCCAACCGCGGTCTACGATTTGATCCCAAGGCGCGGCTGATTGATCCCTATGCCAAATCTCTTGCCGGCAAGTTTCTTCCCAGCATGGATGGTATTGTACGACCACCCAAATGTGTCGTTGTAAATGATTATTTTGATTGGGAGGGCGATCGTCATCTGCGACATGAGCTTTCCGATTCGATTATCTATGAAACGCACGTCCGTGGGTTCACAAAACACTCTTCGAGTAACGTCAACAATCCGGGCACTTACCTTGGTGTTATCGAAAAGATTCCTTACCTTAAGTCGTTGGGAATTACGGCAATCGAATTGATGCCAATTCATGAGTTCCCGATGAACCAATTTGACGGTTCGGACGCCGTCCGCGAAAACTATTGGGGATATGATCCGCTGGCCTTCTTCGCACCACATCAAGGTTATGCAGCTTCGAAAACACCAGGAGCGTCTGTTACAGAATTCAAACAGATGGTCAAAGAACTTCACAAGGCGGGTATCGAGGTTATTCTCGATGTCGTGTTCAACCACACCTGCGAAGGTAACGAGCGAGGGCCCACGCTTAGTTTCAAGGGACTTGAAAATCCCGTTTATTACATGCTGGAAGCGGATCCGCAATATTATCGAAACTACTCGGGCTGCGGAAACACCATCAACGGCAATCATCCCGTTGTTCGAGAAATGATTTTCCATTGTTTGCGGCATTGGGTG
>JAHEAM010000465.1 GCA_024642765.1 Planctomycetaceae bacterium | reverse complement strand
AAGATTGTTGGCACAGCAGACTACCTTTCGCCAGAACAAATCAAATCGCCGCGTGAGGTCACGGAGGTTAGTGACATTTATTCGCTGGGATGCACGTTGTACTACGCGGTGACGGGAAAGGTTCCTTTTCCAGGTGGTACTACGAAGAGTAAGGCTCGAAGGCACGTTCACGAAACGCCATGGCATCCTCGGAGATTCAATGAGGAAGTCAGCGATGAATTTGTCGATTTGATTGGCGACATGATGGAAAAGAATCCGGCTGAACGGATTCAAACCGCGGCGGAAGTCGTCGAGCGACTCAAGCCTTGGGCCCGCGATGAAGGCGTTGCGATCGAAGATGAATTGACGCGCTCACGCTGGATGGCAGCACCTGTCCCCACTGGCGATGAAGATACGGACCCCAACGATATTGGCGATCTCGCTCTAAGTGAAATCACAAACGCGAGTGATACTATTCAGAACTTGTCAGGGACCCAAACGCTCGACGGGCAAAAAGCCTCGCAGTCACCACCGCCGCCTGGGCACTCAAGTGTCGTTGATCAATTCAAAAAAGCAGGCCATCTTCCCAAGGAACCGTTCACCTTCGGGATAACGACCTTGATTCTAACAGTCGTTTCCGCAGTTTCGATCGGAATCTTTATCGGCTTTGTAATTGGGTTTTCACTGTCGAAATAATTGCGTCGGCGAACAATCTGAATGGTGAGGCCTTGCGAAATTTCAATTTCGTGGGGCAAATTCTATGTGGCCGCCCACTTGAAGGCCGAACCTTACGCTTGGTTGGAAATTGCTATCCTCGTCAACGCCAGGCCAGTCACATTTACCGTTTTGTTAGCACGCAACCGCAATTATCGTAAGGTATTCACCGACCAGAGAACCCATTGATTGAGGAGAATACCAATTACTGAACGATACCTTGGACGGCGTCGCGTTCCGTTTGGGCCGCTTCCAACGATTGGTTGGCAGCTTGCTCAGTCGCTAGAGCGATGCTGATCTCGGCTTGAAGAGCTGCGAGTTTAGCTTCCAACGCGCTGCGGGCCTCGGCGGCATTATCGGCTTCGATTTGTGCAGCTTCAATTTTGGCATCGATAGCCGCAAGTTGGCTGATAAAGGAGACCTCGTTTTGCCAACGCGCTAAAGCTACCTCGGCCGCTGCTACCTTTTCGCGAATCTGCGATACGATGGTTGTCTTCTCCGCAACGGCAGCTTCGAGCGGTGGCATTTGGGTCGTCATCGTAGTAAGTTGAGTGTTTGCCGATTCTAGCTCAATTTGCTTGGTCCCAAACGTTTGGGTCATCGCCTCTATTTCTTGTTGCGTCGTAGTAGTCTCATTGGTCAACTGTGCGATACGTGTGTTGAGTTCCGTCATGCGTGCATCGACGCTAGTCAACTTGGCTACCAAAGTTTGTGCAGTTGTTTGCAGCTCAGGATCGGTTGGACTCAACGCGGCGACAGCCGTTGCTTTCTCGGACAGTTCTTTTAGCTGCGGTTGGATTGTCGTGTGACTGTCAAGTTCCGTTTTGGTCTGTACGGCTTCCGCAGCCTTTGACTCCATTGATTGTTTGGCGGTCGCCAATTGCTGTTCGAGCGCCGCGACCTCGGTAGTCAAGGTTGCCTTCGTCGCTTCGATTCCTTGCATTTGCATGCGGAGTTGTTCCATTGCAGCAGTAGCCTCAGTCAGTTGAACTGCGACTGGCGCAAGTTCACCCTGGGTTTGTTGCACCTGTGACTGGGCGATCGCCACGCGTTCAGCGAGCAGCGGCGGGTTTGGTGACAATTCCCCAACCAATACTGCGTCCGAAAAGTTCCAAACGTAATACTTGCCTGTCCAATCGCCCGCAACGACTCGGCCCGTTTCATTGCAATAACCAATTGCAGTTCCGATATCGTCAAGTGCACTCATTTGCTTTTGTAACTCGCCGTTTTGGTTCCAGACTTTGGCAACTTTGTCCCTGCCGTTCGTGGCGAGATTGCCATCGCGTGTGAAGACGACCTCAGAGGTTCCGCCGCCGTGGGCGTTAAACGTCTTGACTTGACTGCCGTTTTCCATTTCCCAGAGTCGGACGGAGGTGTCTTCGCTACAAGTGGCGAGGATATTGCTGTCGGTTCGCCAACTGATGCCAGTGATTTGCGCCGTGTGGCCTCGTAAATCAAGAAACGGATTTCCGGTTGGAGCCTCCCATACGAAAGTGCCTCCTGCTCGGTCGCCAGTCGCCAATAATACTCCATCGGGGCTGAAGGCAAGCGACGTAATCCAGTCCGTGTGTTTGGTGATTTCGTAAACCTGGCTTCCGTCAGAGGTGGAAAAAACGCGAACGATTCGTTTCGGTCCGCCCAGCGCAATGAACCGATGATCTGAGCTAATGTCTGCAGCCAAAACGGTATCAAGTTCGTCGCCAACCTCTAGTTCTCGCCGACCAGTTGCAACATCCCACACGACAACCTTGCCACTAACTGCGTCCTGTCCGCCACCTGCGATTAGGAGTTGTCCGTTGCGGCTGAACTTCAATACGTTGGCGATGCCCTCCGGAAATTCGAGCACTCCGAGAAACTCAAGCGTCTGGGTGTTGTAAAGCAATACTTGTTTGGGCGCAGCAATTGCCACAATTGGAGCCCAAGGGCTCATCGCGATGGCAGTTGCGGTTGAAGTTTTTTCAGTGTGAATGACGGGTTCCATTGGCAGGTGTGGTGGCAATGCAACTTGCTCGGGACGCGTTGCCGCGTCGCCACTCATTGCCGTGTCAAAAGATTTCTTTTTCACGGACGCCTTACTGCTCATATTCTCAAGTGCACCAGCATCGATCCATTTTGAAATCATCGACAACTCACCGTCTGGGATTTTGTTGCCGCCGGGCGGCATCGACGGCTCTTCTTCATGCGTTACCAACATGTACAAGTAACTGCCTTCAGCGTCACCGGGTTCGATAGACGCACCGGACCCACCGCCTTGCATCAGCGCTGTAAAATTAGTGACGTCGAGGCCACCGCTTTTTTTGTCGGGGCCATGACAGGTGGCGCAGCGTTGTCGGAAGATGGGTTTGACATGATCATCAAACGTGACTTTTTCGGTGGCATCTTGAGCCCGCAAAGACATGGGTGCGTGGATGAACGCCAGAACAATTGCTGACAAGACGAATGCGAGGCGGAGGTGATTCAAGTTATTCATGGTTTATTTAGGATTTTTACGGTTCAATTGAGTCTCAGATGAGTTTGCTTCATCAGATTCCCGCAAATGCGAGAATCAAGAACATTTATTAGTGATTGAAAACAAATTCACGGCTATTGAGTACTGCCCAGAAGATGTCTTCCAGCAAGCCGACTTTGTCTTCGACCAATTCAATTTCGGCTCGGATCGCAGTCATTTCGGATTCGGTTGGTGCACGACTGAGGCATCGAAGATAGATTTCCGAAACGACCTCTTCGTGAGATTGGCCACCGTCAATCAGTTTTTTGATCACTTGGCCTGACCGGATTTTTTCATGAACCGATTCGCCATTGATCAAGTGCAACGCTTGCGAAAGGTTGGGTTCCATTTTGACCTCGCATGAACAAAC
>JAHEAM010000045.1 GCA_024642765.1 Planctomycetaceae bacterium | reverse complement strand
CTTCACGGTCTTTGTCGCGACTGATGGAAACGATAAGGAATTTTTTGGCGGCGTCTTTCCAATCAGTTCGTTGGGTAAGCGTTTGGATCAGGGCCTCAGTAGAGGCAATATTGTGTGCCACATCGAGGATGACAGTTGGCGAGGAGCGGATTTGCTCGATACGGCCAGGATTCACGAATTCTTCAGCGGCGGATTTGATAGTTTGATCGTCGAGTCGTGTAAATCCTTCGTGAGCAATATGCTTGAGTGCCGCGATTGCTAGGCAAGCATTATCGACTTGATGTCGACCTGGCATGTTAATTCGGAGTTGCTTCAAGTGCCATAACGGTTGATCCATCTGCGCGTTGTTTTTTGGGGGAGCACTGCGAAGATCGAATATTGTACCTCGATCGTCCAATTCTTGGATTTCGATGATGAGGTCTTTTTCGATTCGCTGCAGTAGCGACTGGCGTTCTGTCGCAACGGCTTCGATCACTGCCAGGACTTCGGGATGTTTTGCTGCAGTTATTGTCGGGATGCAGTGTTTGATGATGCCCGCTTTTTCAAACGCGATCTTGGCAAGTGTATCGCCGAGTTGCCGTTCGTGATCAAAACTAACGTTTGTAATGAGGGCGAGCATTGGCTTGCAGACGTTGGTCGAATCGAGGCGTCCACCAAGGCCCACTTCGAGTGTTACGATCTCTCGGTTTGAAACTGAAAACGCGAGAAAGGCGGCTGCGGTTGAGAGGTCGAAGAATGTCAGCTTCTCGGACCATTCTCGGTTTTCGACCACATCGATCACCGCAAATATTTTAGTCAAAACATTGGTTAAAAGCAGGTCGTCAATTTCTTCGTCACCTAACAATATTCGTTCTTGGAATCGGACCAAATGAGGCGACGTGTAACATCCGGTTTGATAGCCTGCTCGATGCAGTGTTTTTGTGATTAGTTGCGTGACTGAGCCCTTGCCCTTTGTCCCAGCCACATGGATGACTTGATAATCCAATTGGGGGTTTCCCAATTCTCGCAGGAGGCATTGAATGGCTTCTGTTTTGAGGTCGCGTGGACTACGCGGCGTTTTGCGTTCGTAGTTGATGCGCCCAAAAAGTCGATCTAGCAGTCCTGCCAATCGATTGTCGGGAGTTGGAGTGTTTGTTGAGTTCAATGGATTGCGATGTGTTGAAAACTTAATCTTGTTTCAAAGGGAGTTTGGATTGTGGTTGAACAATGGTCAACTGGGTATTTCTAAAGCTTTCGTTACTGGTGGTTGACCTGCATTGTCCTAGTGGTGCAATGCATTTCCATCGAGCCAGTTGTTCTAAGGAAACAACAGGCTACTCGAGTCTAGGTCTTGAACGCTAGGAGGTCCGCGCAGAGCCATGAAAAATAGCCTTGATTTTTCGGCGTTAGGTTAGCTTGTAGGATGTGCTAACTGTTCGTAAAATAAGCGATCGCAACGAGTTGCGTTATGGGGTGCTCAAAGGGTTTTAGTCTGCTCAGTTGACGAAATCGAAATAGGATTTTGGGCCGATTGGTGCGTCATGAACTACGTAAGCATTCCACACGTAATCAAAGTACTGTTCGGTTTAGATGGGTTGGTTTGGGCGACCCGATCAGCGGTTATGTGTAAACCACTCGTCACGTAATAATAAATAGATAAAACATTTACCTGTGCCTAGGAATTCTTTAGGCGAAATTCGGAGAGACATCGAATGCCGGCGGCCGAAGTGAATACGAAGGAACAATCATCCAAGAAACTGCAGCAGTCTAATCCGGATTACGACCCGAACATTGTTGTCGAAGCCCAAAACCTTTCGAAGATCTATCACGATTTTTGGGGACGCCAAAAAGTCCGTGCTTTAAAGGCTCTGGATCTGGAGGTTCGCAAGGGTGAGGTTTTCGGATTGCTTGGGCCGAACGGTTCAGGGAAGTCGACAACCATCAAGTTGTTGCTCGGCCTCTTGTTTCCGACGAGCGGACGGGCTTTGGTTTTTGGTAAAGACGCCTCGGAGGTAACGAAAAACGAAAAGATAGGTTACCTGCCGGAAGAATCATATCTCTATCGATTCTTGACAGCTGAAGAAACGCTGGACTTTTATGGTCGACTATTTGATATGCCGGCGAAGGTTCGCAAAGAACGCGCTGCCGAGCTGATTGAGAAAGTCGGTTTGACTTGGGCCAAGCGACGGCAGCTGCGTGAGTATTCCAAAGGCATGGTGCGACGAATCGGTTTGGCTCAGGCCTTGATCAATGACCCCGAGCTGATTTTGCTGGATGAGCCCACCTCGGGCCTTGACCCGCTCGGTACTCGCGAAATGAAGGATATGATTATCGAGTTGAAGGAACAAGGCAAAACTGTAGTCATGTGCAGCCACTTGTTGGCTGACGTCCAAGACGTTTGTGACCGGATCGCCATTTTGTATCAAGGTGAATTGAAAGAGCTCGGACGCGTGGATTCACTTTTGAAAGTTTCCGATGAAACTCAGGTTCGATTTGACAATGTTCCTGAATCGGCTCACGCTGAAATTCGAGCAGTGATCGAGAAACATGGCGGCAACATTATTTCGATGGAGAATCCTAAAACAACGCTTGAGGAATTGTTCTTGTCGATCGTTCGCGAAAGTAGCGAACGCCCCGGCCATCGCTCAGATCGAGCTGCGAATTGACGGTTGTCATCCGATTATCAAGAAACGAAACCCGAAACTGAATTCAACGGCTAGAAAATCGAATACTCATGTCAGATAGTCAATTCTACGAAAATCAATTCCTTAAATTGAGCGAATGGTTTCCTGGTGCGGTGGGTGTTTTTGGCCCGTTAATGCTCGCACTCATTTTGATGGGGGTCGTGTTCGGTTATTTGGTTGCTGCGTTTCGACATGGTGCCGGCGAAGGCTTTTATATAGTGGCTCAAACAGTCGGTGGTTTTTTTCCGGATTGGCTACGGATGTCACCGCGACGTGTATGGGCAATAGCTCGGCTTGCGATTAAGGAAGCTTTTCGACGGCGCGTTGTGATGGTCACGTTTGGATTGTTTGCCTTGGCGATATTATTCGGTGGCTGGTTCATGAATTCAAACAGCGACCATCCGGATCGAATTTATGTGAATTTTGTTGCTTTCGGCACCCAGATGCTTGTGCTGTTCATGGGGATTTTGGTTGCTTCGTTTAGCTTGCCGGATGACATTAAAAACAAAACTATTTATACGGTAGTCACAAAACCTGTTCGGGCATCCGAAATCGTCGTCGGCCGAATTGTCGGCTTCACGGCAATTGGTACGGCATTGTTGACGTTAATGGGAATTGTGAGCTTTGTGTTTGTGTGGGGTGGACTGACACATACGCATCAAATTGTCGGAGAGAATCAATCGATTGCCTCGTTCGAAGACATTGATCCGACGACTCGATTGAATCAATTAGGACGTCGTGTTTCGAATGGTGCCATTAAGACGTTTCAAACGACAATGGACGACGGACACCGTCATACTGGCGAATTAATTGAAGATATTCGAGATGCGGATTCGCCGCCGATGGACGCCAGCAACGTTGTGTCGAAAGAAGTGCTTCCGAATGGTCAAATTAAATATCGTCGTGTTATTGTTGATTTGGCGGCTGGACATACCCATGGTGTCAAAGTTAGCGGCGATGGAGACAACGCTACGATAACGTTAGGGCCAGCACGTGGGTTTTTTCGTGCTCGCGTTCCATACTATTCCGATTCGCTTGCTTTCTTTGAATACACCGGCGCTCGGAAAGAGGGCGGTGTTGATGTTGGGCGGGAATTGAACCGTCAAGGTTTCTTTGATGGAGGAACGCCTTGGCTGCCGAACACTCTTTCGCGAGCGGAATTTGACTTTTCGGGAATTGTGGAGTCCCGTTTTGAAGATCCAAACCTTGTAGTGTTAGAGATGAACCTCGGTGTGTTTAGGACCACGAAGGCAAATATTCAAAAACGAGTTCTAGGCAGTTGGCAAATCGAAAGTGTGCCAGAAAACCCTGAAGAAGGACGGGTCGTATCCGAACGCTTTACCTTTGAATCTCAGGAATACCAAACTCAACTGATGCCAATCAAACGAAAAATCGTTGGTCAAAAAACGGATGAAAGCGGCAACTTTGAGCCCTCCGCGGAATTTGACCTGTTTGACGATTATGCAAAAAATGGGAAGTTAAAGCTTGTTTTGCGTTGCGAGGATCCCAATCAGTATTTGGGAGCTGCTCGTGCCGATGTGTATTTTCGTTCGGCTGACCAACCTTACGCTTGGAATTTTTTCAAATCCTACTTGGGAATCTGGGCGCAAATGCTCGTCATTATTTCCTTGGGGGTTGCGTTTAGTACGTTTCTAAACGCACCCGTTACCATCGTGATGACAGCCGTAACGATGCTTGTTGGCTTCAATACTGAATTTATCCGAGAAATGCTAAGCCCCGATCATGTTGGTGGCGGACCCTTGGAATCTTTCTATCGAATTGTTACTCAGAATTCGATGGTCTTGGAACTGGATCCCGGAATCGGCTCGACTTTACTTGAAAAGAGTGATCAGTTATTGGTTCAGATGCTTGCCTCACTCACATATATCGCACCGAATTTTTCGATATTTAACTTTTCTGAATCGTTAATTTACGGCTACGATATTAGTCTTGATCGTTTGGGTGTTGCGTTCATCACAGCATTTGCGTTTTTTATTGGGTTTTCGATATTGGGATACTTCAGCTTGAAGACGCGAGAGATTGCCAAATAGTTATGAATAAGTCATTTGTTCGGAAAATTGTATACCTCGTGATTTTGGGAATGCTCCTAGTACCCATTTCGATGGTGTCGCGCCCTTCGACCTTGAATTCGGGTTCCGGCTCGAGTTCCCGCGGCAATAGTGGAGGTGAACTTGCGAACCTACGTGTGATGCATGTTTTGGCCCAAGAGCAAATTTCCGAGATCGACCCCGCCAGCGAAACCATGAAGCTTGCGTCTTTGGGCTTGCGAGGTCTGGCTTCGCTTTTGCTTTGGAATCAGGCCAATGAGCAAAAGAAAACACACAATTTCGAGGGGCTCGAGGCAACGCTGAATTTGCTCGTCAAGATTCAACCAAACTTTGTCAAAGTTTGGGACTTTCAAGCCCACAATTTATCTTACAACATTTCAGTTGAATTCGACGATTATGAATATCGTTACCACTGGGTGAAAAAAGGAATTCGCTTTCTCACGAAAGGCATTGCCTTCAATAAACGCGACCATCGAATTACGGATGACTTGGGTTGGTTCACCGGAATGAAAATTGGATATTCCGATGAAAAGACCGAATTTCGACGTCTGTTTCGCAAGGATCGAGACTATCACGAAGAAATGGCTGAGTTCATTGAACCTGATTCTTACTACCTGCGCGAATATGAATACGACAATTGGAAAATGGCCTATCAATGGTACACGATTTCACGAAACAAAGTTTTGGTGGAAGGTAACAGAAAGTACTCAGGTGACCTACTCTTCTTTATGAAAAGACCCGCGCAAATTCGCAACATGGCCGAAGCCATTCAAACCGAAAATCGCGCCAACGAATCAATCCAAAATTTCTGGACGGACGCTAGTCGTGAATGGATGGAATTTGGAAAACAGCCGTTGACCGTCGGACCGGGCGCACCGATAACGATGGAGAGTTTTACTGAACTAGATGAACGACTGGAATATTTGCGAGGTCAATTGGATAGTTATGCTCCCGGCGTCAGAGTGTCTTTTCGGAATGAATTGTTGCAGTCATTGAATATTTCGGCTCAAGACCGAGAGATTTTGGATCGTCCAGTCGATCAACGCAGTGACGATGAGCGGATCGGAATTCGCGAAATTGAAAACCGATTGACTAGTAGTCAAATTGCCTTGGATCAAATGGTGCTCGAGCAAATTTCTGTAGATAATCGCGCAGTTGCCCAGCGAATATTTGATCAAATTCAAAACACGATCAGTGATATGGCGACGCTGGAGTCCAATAATAGCGTCGCAAACTATCGATATTGGAAAGTGTATTGTCAGGTCGAGTCGGAACGCGCTGCGGTTGTCGCTCATCAAGAATTGTTCGACGCCTCAGAATTGCAGCGAAAGTCGATTTTTGACGACGAATACACGTTGGACCCCAAGACCAAACAGCCTGTAATCACTCAACTTGGAGCGATTTCAACTTACGAAAAGAGCTTTGTGTTGTGGAACGAAATTCTCAACGACAAACCGATTTTGCACTTGGGACATCTTGCCGATAATATTACGGATGTAATGAAGAAATACTATGATATGTTGGAGATGACTGACAAAAAGTGGCCGCGTCACCATCCATTACAATATCTTGTCGACGCAGGTTCGAATCTCAACAAGTTGCCGTTTGCGGATGAGGTTGCTGAAATGTACGGAGAAGAAGTTGCGCCGAAGCCAATTCCAAACGATGCTCCGCCTGCAGTTCCTGGCCAAAACCGCAACCAAAAAGACGACGAAGAAGAATAGCCAACCTATCTCGAGTTAGGGATGGAGTCGTGACGACTAGTTACGCTTTTGTGAAAGAATCTAGATCCAAGTCCTTCTCGTTATTTTGCCAGAGAATAGTGCTTCGTAGGGGGAGCGGCCAATTGGCGAGTCAAGTTCAATAGCCAACGTGGAAGCAATTTTGCCAGTTGCTAGACTTCCCAATTGAGTGTCAAAACCCAGTGCGGTTGCTCCATTTAGAGTTCCCATTTTGAGGATTTCCTCCAATGGAAAATCTGGAAACGATTCCGCGATGCTCCTTAGATCCTTTAGCAAATCCAAGTCTGGAGTACTCGCGCGCGAGTCAGTACCAATACAAATCGAAATTCCATGGCTGAGAAATTCCTGCAGTGGGTAGGGTTCATGCGCGAAAAAAAGATGGGTTCGAGGGCAAAACACAATTTGAACATGCTCAGCAGACTTGGCAATTCGAGCGATAAGTTTCGAATTTAGATAATTTCCATGGATTAATAGTGAGCCCGGTCGAGCTGCGAGTGCGTCACAACTTTCGTCGAGGGTTAACCGTTTTTCGTTAGTCCGTAGCAAGCCTAGTTTCTCAAACAGGTCAGCGAATGGCCCTGTTCCTTCAGACAAAAATTGCAGTTCCTCTTTGGACTCCGCCAAGTGCATTGCCAAAGGACAATTCGTCGTCCTCGCCAATTCTAACAATCCGTGGAATAGGTCGGGGCTAACCGAATAGGGGGCATGCGGACTTAGGCCAAATGAAAAAGAGTTTGGTGCAATGTCATCGAGGCGAGCTCTAACTGCGGTAAGTCGCTCGTTGGATTGTTCTTGTGTTGCTCCAAGTTGTTCGAGGTAGAATCGGACAAGTGGCCATTTTTCTCGACCATCGTTATGGGGAATCGGCCATGGAGCGGAAGCGATCTCCCCGAGTGCCGCGATACCCCAACGATACGATTCGCGAAGGCCATTTTCAATTGCTTTTTGTTTGCGGATGAGCGTTTCGTCAGATTGTTGTTGTTCGATTCGCCAACGAATGACTTGCGATATCCAATCGGGAAAAGGAATTCCTTTCGCGCCAATCGGGAACTTCAAATCACTAAATTCTAAATGCGTATGAGCATTGACGAGACCAGGAATTACGAGCGTGTTGGCGTAAGAATTGAATTCGTTAGAAACGGCGTCTTTATCGCTGCGAAACTCTCGCTCTCGCTGAGGGCGAACGCAATGGATTAGGTCGTCAACAATTTCGATCACGCCATCTTCGATTGGCTCGCCTTCTACTGGCAGGATCCATTTTGCATAAATCGTTCGGTTTGGGTTCATTCCCCAATTATGTGACAATACCGTAGGCCGTCATAGGCCGAAAAGTATTTTCGCCAGTAGTTAAATCGTGTATTGTGTTAGGTTTGGCAAGGCACGAGTGAACGTTCATCACGGCGTTCTTGCGACACATTGACGTCCGTTTGGCTCGTTTGGAAAATCCAAATCAAGAGCATCACTCCCAAGCCAGCTAAGAAGATGGTCGGTGCGACCTGGTATTCAAATGAACCGTTGGCGTCTGTGGTTGTTAGCCATCCGAACCAACGGTCCAGCCCCAGTTGCGACCACTGACTGCTCGTTGCCGTCATTGAATTGTGCGTCGCGTGATAGGCTATGCAAGGTAGAATGCTATTGGTGCGAATGGCGATGAAACCCAATACAAAACCGATCACGAACGTCAAAATAGACTGCTGAATCACGGAGTGAGCCGCTCCAAAAAATAGGCTTGCAATAACTACAGCGACAAAAGAGTTCTTGGTCGACTGAGCACCACTCAGAATGAAACCTCGGAAAGCGATCTCTTCAATGATTGCAGGTGCGATTGCAAACACGCCTAAAAGCAGGAATATCGAAGGCGATGTGTTCAGTAAATTACCCAATATCGAATTCATTTGCTCCAAACCGCTTCCAGCAGGATAAACGTATAAAACCAGTTTGCTGAACCACATTAGGAGGGGGTGGAAGCAAAATGCCAAAAACACGCTGGCTGCGATCCATGATGGTCGGCACCAATTGAGTTTGAGAGATTTGCGAGGTGATCGCGTAAGCACGATGGCCATCAACAGCGCGGGCATGCCAACGGTCGCAACAAGCACGATTACTGTCTGTATGGCAAATTCGCCCCATCCATTTGGAATGGACGCCGCAAAACTCATGAAGAATTTTGTTACCAAGATCAATACGCCGCAAAGCAACGCGTGGCCGAGTGCAGGTGACTTTTCACGATCGCGAAATATGTGAGTGACCCAAGCGGCCAATCCAAACCGTTCACTGGCACGAAACAGAACGTTTTCACTGTTGAATTGAAAAACAACCCAACGCACAGCGCAAAACACGCAGATCATGGTCACAAGCATTACCAACGAAAAATACGGTAGTACTTCACGATAGTTGCCTTCAATCAACCCACGTAGCAGCAACATGAAGTTCGTCACCGGAATGAGACTTGAACCAATATCCAGTTTCGCCGCTGGAAGCATGGGCAATACCATTAGCGGCATCGACGCCATAATCAATGGCACAAGATAATACTGGCCTTCTTTCGAACTACGTGCAAAAGCGGCTGTCGCTAGCGAGATGGCACCAAATAAAGTTGCAATCGGTATGATGGCGATGACCAGCCAAACAATTGACTGTACTGGCGGTGGACCAAGCGCAGCCAACGCACCTGCTCCAGGCATATTGCTAATTCGCGACAACACAAACAGGGACGTGAATCCCATACTCAATAAGTTTAATAGAGCCGTGCTCATACTGAATGCCACGACAGTCAGCAATTTTCCTAGAGCAATTTCGGAGCGATTGGCGGGACTACTCAATAATGTTTCAAAAGTACCACGTTCCTTCTCACCAGCGACCAAATCGATCGCGGGATAAAAGGCGCCCGTTAAACACCAAATCATGATTAACAACGGCAGTGTCTTGCTCCAGGCGGCAGCTTGTCGTTCGACAGTCTGCGCTACATCAGAATGTGTGATTCGAATCGGGTTCGCTTGACTCATGGATATGTGATGATCAGTCAAGGTCTTGTTTGTGATTGCACTTTGCCATTTCTGCAAAGCCAATTCGGCACGCTGATAGGCAATCCGCGACTTGTCGGACGCGGAATTCGTAAACAAGAAAACGTTGGAGGGAAGATGTGGTTGACCGTCCGGCTCAATAACTGTTGGTTCCGCTTGGACAATTTCCGTTTGAACAGGGTCGGCGAATACTGGTTTCGGAACAATGATTGCTAGATCGACATGTCGTTCTAGCATTTGTCGCTGGATGAACTGATCAATAACCTCACTGGCGGCTTTGTCGGTCGTCAATTTTTTAAATTGATCGACGAGGCTGTTGAGCTCACTTTCGCTATCATTCGAAAGATAGATTTCCGTCAATCGTCGGTCGGCATCGCTTACAAGATCTGAGTTGAATTTCCCGTCAACTATTAACGGAGGTGTCTCGGGAAGATGATTTCTGCCGACGATCCAAATCCGCGTTGGGTTTTCACGAAAAAATTGGGTGATTTGAATTAGCGAAATACCCATGAATGGATAGAGCAACAGGGGCAATACAACCACAGTAAACAGCGTGCGCCGATCGCGCAATTGATCACGAAGTTCCCGCAGCCAAATGAGTTTAACGTTTTTCCAGCACATGTTTTACTTTATACCCGTACCAAAGAGTTGTATTGGTCATCGTTCGCTGCAACCAGTTGAAAAAACAGTTCTTCGAAGTCGTCGATTTCGTATTGTTGTGCAAGGTCATGAAGTGTTCCTAACGCAACTACGTTGCCACGATGCATAATTGCAACGCGATCACAGAGTCGAACGACTTCCGACATGATGTGCGAAGAATAGATGATGCACTTGCCTTCATCTTTGAGCTGCTCGATCGTTCGAAAAACCTCGCGTGCAGCTAGGAGGTCGAGTCCCGAGGTGGCTTCGTCAAAAATCAAAACCGGAGGGTCGTGGATTAGGGCTCGAACGATCGAGACCTTTTGTCGCATTCCGGTTGACATCTTGCTGCCCAAAACGTTGCGAATGTTATTCATCTGAAAACGGTTGAATAGCTCTTCCATTCGATGCTGCAAGTATTCATCTGTCATGCCATGGAGTTGCCCGAACAACATAACCATTTCCCACGCGGTCATGCGATCATAGATAGCGGTGTTAACAGAGACAAAACCGATCTGACGGCGAACGAGATCAGGCGTCTGCACGACATCGACGTTGTTGATGCGTGCCACGCCCGAAGTGGGCTTCAGCAAAGTACTCAAAATCCGCAATGCCGTTGTCTTACCTGCACCATTTGGCCCTAGCAATCCGAAGACCTCGCCTCGCAGAGCATCAAAACTGATGCCACCCAAGGCCACAAATCTTCCGTCGCCTAAATCGTTATAGATTTTTGTTAAGTTTGCTACGTGGATCATGCTGTTTATTTCGATTTTGACGGTACCGATTGACTAGGGGATAACCCTTCGGCAACTGTAGCTCATTAAATCGGATCAAGTTGACAAAAAATAGCGTAAGCGATCATGCGGCTTGTACCAATCAAAAATTGGAATCTCGATGAAATCTGTAAGAAACAATTTGCAAGTACAGAGATGGCGCGCCTAAGTCGCCGATATTTGCAATATAACAATCGCTGATTATTCGTCGAATTTATGTGGAGCTGAATGGCTATGGCAGAGACATTTGCAACGGAGACTGCACTTCATCCAAGCTCGTTCACAACAGGTGCTTCAAGGCCAAAGGCATTCGAATCATCGTTTACTCCGGTTCAGCCGCACTCATTGGCTGATATGGGTTTGGCTCCGAAGGATTTGTTTCCGCTCATCCTGCGACGGCTTTTCCTACACGGAGATCAAAGCGGTCTTGAGATTTCAAAACAACTTCGTTTGCCGTTTGGAAATGTCGAACCCGTTCTGAGCGCTCTGAAAACAAATCAACTTATCGCTCACAAGGCGTCTGCGGCAAACAATGATTTTGTTTTTGAGTTGCTGCCGAAAGGAGCCGAACAAGCTCGTTTGGCAATCGAACGCAGCACCTACTGTGGAGCCGCGCCTGTATCGATTGAGGAATACAATGCATCGGTGATCCGTCAATCATTGAAAAACTTCCATCCAACAATGCCCGAGGTTCAACACTCGTTTAGCGATCTTGTGCTGTCGAAGTTATTGATCGCACAGGTGGGACAGGCTGTTAGTTCCGGAAAAAGTATGTTTCTTTATGGCGCGCCGGGAAACGGTAAATCGCAAATTGCCAAGCGAGTGATTCGTGCGATTGATCCGATTGTTTGGATTCCGCGAGCATTGAGTATTGGTGGAGAAGTTATTAGGATTTTTGATCCCTCCGTTCACAAAGAAGTCCCATTGCCAGAAAACGAATGTTTGTCAATTGATGAGCCAATTGATAGTCGTTGGGTCCGTATTGAGCGCCCGTTCATCTCGGTTGGTGGTGAGTTGACGCCTGCACATTTAGAGGCGAGTATCAACCCGATCACAAACATTATTGAGGCACCGATTCATATCAAAAGCAATTGCGGATGCCTCGCGATTGAGGACCTGGGTCGCCAACAGATTAGCGTCCGAGAATTGCTCAATCGTTGGATTGTGCCAATGGGTGAAGGCCATGATTTCGTAAACTTGCCGTCGGGGCGTCAAATTCGTCTTCCATTTGATCAATTGCTAATTTTTACGACGAATTTGGATCCAAACCAGTTGTGCGACGAAGCGTTCATGCGCCGTATGCCTTACAAAATCGAAGTTTGTGATCCAACGGAATCCCAATTCCGTCAACTTTTTGAATTGCGACGACAACAATACGGTTTCGAATTTCAAAACGGTATCGTTGATTATTTGATCGAGTACTTCTACAAGCGGAAAAATCGTCCATTCCGTTTTTGTCACGTTGACGACCTACTCGGACATGCTCGAGACTTCTGTACCTTTCACGAAGTACCATTGGTCCTAAACCGAGATGTTCTGGAGATGGCTATTCTAAACTATTTTTCTGGAACTGAGTCAGTGCACTAGAAATCGCCACCAATTGGTTCATGTCCGTTGCGGCTACCGAGTGCACGCCAGAGAGCTAGGTTTATAGAGGATGTGATCGGCCGTGTTGACCCGTCCATCATCAATACGTTTGAGCCGATTCCTGAGTGATAACTTC
Source organism: Planctomycetaceae bacterium (assembly GCA_024642765.1). GTDB lineage: Bacteria > Planctomycetota > Planctomycetia > Pirellulales > Pirellulaceae > BJ22. Next base: position 789 of record JAHEAM010000045.1, on the reverse strand, counting down.
GACTCGTGATTGCGCCATAGGACGGTTTGGATGCGTGAGAGCCTTCCACTTGTGTTAGCAGGTCGATATCATAGTCGACGCCTCCCGAATTAAAAATTGTCTTTGTATTGGGAGTCAGAACAAAAGTGAATGCCGATTGATGACTGGGTGAATCTGTCCATTCGGTGTGACCAATTGGTCCCCGAAAGGAACCTGAGGATGCAAGGCTCACAACGTCGGCGGCGTCCGCGGGTGGAGGAGCGTTTAAAGTTGTTGGATTCGCAGTGTTTCTTACGTACGGTTGGTAGGCTTTTACTTCTGCGAATCCGATAGTCGTACTAGTACCATCGGAGATTGCCGCGCCGGGTAGTTTCTTATTGATTGCAATGGCTCCGTTTGCTCCCTCACCTGTGACTGGATCAAAAAGAAACCAAGTACCCAAATTGACCGCATAGTTTAACGGATAGGTTACCTTGCCGCTTCCTTGGTCTCGTGCAGTATCTTGAACTTCTGATGGGCATAGGTAGGTCGGGATACGTTGTTTGATGACATCAAGTTGACTGCTTGGCGCAACGTTGAAGTTGATTTCTGAATAAAGATTGCCTTGTTCGAGAAATGGCAGTAATCGAGCTTGGATGGAATACGAATCGTTACTCGTTGTTCCAACAGCATAAGTGCCACCCAGTGGAAATTTGTCCGCGATGCTTTGGAAGTTTTGCAATGCGAGGCCTATTTGTCTCATATTGTTGAGGCATTGTGTTCGCCTGGCCGATTCCCGAGCATTTTGAACCGCCGGCAACAACAGGCCAA
>JAHEAM010000464.1:2603-3572 GCA_024642765.1 Planctomycetaceae bacterium | reverse complement strand
GCGAGCTGCCTACGTCAACGAAAACTATTGGGGTAGGCCTGTCCCGAACTTTGGCGAGGCGACGGGCAAGTTGTTGGTGGTAGGTCTTGCGCCGGGTGCTCATGGCGCCAATCGTACGGGGCGCATGTTCACTGGCGATCGCAGTGGACAGTGGTTGTTTCGTGCATTGCACCGAGCCGGGTTTGCGACGCAAGAAAGTTTTGAATCAGCCAATGACGGAATGAGGCTTGTTGACTGTGCGATAACAGCGGTTTGTCACTGTGCACCTCCTGACAACAAGCCGACGCGTGATGAAGTCGCCGCTTGCAACGGCTTCTTCGAAAGAACTTGGGAATTAGCAGCACCTCGAGTGGCCGTGGCGCTCGGCCGCCTGGCTTGGGATGAAACAGTCCGTTTGGCGAAACAGAAACGCTGGTGGAATGGGGCGTCGCCCAAGTTCGGACATTTGGCCCTCGTCGAATTTCCTACGTTTGTCTTGATGGGCAGCTTTCACCCGAGTCAGCAGAATACCTTTACGCGGCGACTTACGGAACCTATGCTCGATGCTGTTTTTAGCCTCGCGCGAAAACGAGTCGATTCGCTTTCCGTGCGCTGAAAGAAATAACGACATAGATCGATTTGAGTTTGGTCCATTTACTTCTTGAATCGAAAATCCCAATCACAACGAATCCCAATCACACGAAATCATGAATCAAGACGCGACGAATCCCGGCGATCCGAGTTACGAGTCAGGCTTGCGATCCGAGAATCTGCTTGTGGGATCAGGGCCGACGCACTCCCGATTTACGGAGTTTGTATGTTGGTGCGCTATTCTTTCAACTTCATTGTTCATCGTCTATTTCCAATATGTGAATTCGAAACCTCAACCGGGCGACGCGGTCAAAGTTGATACGACCACATTCGAACTTCTGTCGAAGATGCTGTTTTCAATTCGAAAATTGAGTCCGGCGGAATCGCAGACCGAGGATT
>JAHEAM010000464.1:0-2593 GCA_024642765.1 Planctomycetaceae bacterium | reverse complement strand
CAATTAAATACCGGATCAGTCCAACAACGTTTGGCGTATGTGACGATGCTGGCAGAATTCGAGGATGAGAAAACTGGATTAAGTGCGCTTGATGAACTCGAAAACGAAATGAAGGCCGGTAACTATGCCCCCGACGAGACACAACAAAAATTGATCGAAATTGTTTCGAATGTCTTACTCACGCGACAACGCCAGCCAAAGTCGTTCGATAGTACTGAATTCGCCGAATCCGACAAAGAGTTTTTGGTCGAGCATTTAGGATGGCTCGGGCGGCTTTTGTTGACACCCAAATTCGCACAGGATCAAGACCAACGCAAAAAATTAGTTGACTCGGCGATAATGAGTACTGTTACAATTTCGTTGATAACCTTGCCGGCAGTTTTGTTTGGGCTTGCGGGGATTCTATTGGCAATCTTGGCCATTCGCCTGTATTTGATGAATGCGTTGAAAGTTGGTATCCCAGACAATGTGCGGAGCGGAACTGTTTACTTGGAAACATTCACCCTATGGCTATTGGCTTTTTTTGGAGTTCAAATAGCTACCGGAATTGTATTTCACACGCTGGCACAAGGAGCGCCCGATACGCCGACGATGACGACCGCAAGAATGCTTGCCGGCCCCATCATTACTTTTGGTTCACTGTTGGTTTTGGTTTGGCCTGTGCTACGTGGCAAAAAGTTTTCAGAAGTGCGTGACGATATCGGCTGGCGATTTTCTCGTCCCTGGACGGAAGGGTTTATGGGCATTTTGGGATATTGTGCGGGAATGCCGATGTTGGTCGCTTCATTCTTTGTCGTGCTTTTACTTTTTGTTTTGACAACGCTTTCGAGTCAGCCAGTCTCAGAGTTTGCTGGAATCCCTCAGGTCCAGCAGCCCATTCAAGAATTATTAGGCGATGGAAATGTTTTCGCCATCATTGTGGCTTTTTTTGCAGCTTGTATTTGCGCACCGATCGTCGAAGAAACGATGTTTCGAGGCGTGTTTTACAGATATCTTCGAGACCAAACTTCGGGCATTGGGCGGATTGCAAGTGTGATTGTCTCTGCATTGCTCAATGGAGTCATTTTTGCAGCGATTCATCCGCAAGGGCTTGTTGCCCTGCCCGCATTGACTTGTTTGGCTGTTACATTTTCGTTTTTGAGGCAATGGCGCGGTTCTCTGTTGGCTCCAATGTTCGTCCATGGAATGCATAACGGATTCTTGGTACTGACGTTGATCGCATTGATGTAACGTCGCATTTGGTAAATCAAGTTGTGAATCAAGGGCTGATCAACCAACACTGCCCCCTTATGCGCAACGGTCAAATTCGAATAATGTGCGGAGAGCGACGATTTATTAGTCGCCTGTCGCTCAGCGTGAAAGCAAGTCATGAGCCTGGACAACGGTTTGAACAAAGAGGGAAAAGCAATGGTTCAAGTTAACGAGAATTTTTTCAAACTCCAGGCAGGTTATCTATTTCCAGAGATTGGGCGCAGAGTGAAAGCCTTTAGTGAGGCCAATCCCAATGCAAATATCATTCGCTTAGGAATTGGTGACGTTACTGAGCCACTACCAATGGCTTGTGTCGCAGCCATGCATGCGGCCATTGACGAACTAGCACAGCGCAGCACATTCCGTGGCTACGGCCCCGAACAAGGCTATGATTTCTTACGCGAAGCGATCGCAAAAAACGACTATCAAGATCGAGGGATCAACATTGCTGCCGACGAGATTTTTGTTTCTGACGGTTCGAAGTGTGATTGTGGGAATATCTTGGATATCTTGGGCTCGGGAAATCGAATTGCCGTCTGCGATCCTGTTTATCCGGTCTACGTCGATACCAATGTTATGGCGGGTAACACGGGTTCGTATAATGACGTGAATCGATTCGACGGCCTCGTTTATTTGGAAATGAACGCTGAAAATGGATTCGAACCAGAGATCCCAGATTTCCCAGTAGATGTTGTTTACCTTTGTTTCCCGAACAACCCAACGGGAGCTGTTGCGTCGCACGAAACGTTGACGCGTTGGGTCGAGTACGCAACCAAACACAAAAGTTTGATCTTGTACGATGCAGCCTACGAAGCGTTTATTTCTGATGATTCGATTCCACGTTCAATCTTCGAAATTGAAGGAGCTCGCAAAGTTGCAATCGAGATGCGCAGCTTCAGCAAGACTGCGGGATTTACTGGCGTTCGTTGTGCCTTCACAGTCATTCCAAAGGATTTGGTTGTCACAATCTCGACGGGTGAGGAGAGGTCGTTGCATGCCATGTGGTATCGCCGCCACACCACAAAATTCAATGGCGTGTCGTACCCAGTTCAACGTGGTGCAGCTGCGATTTACACGCCTGAAGGAAAGCAGCAAGTGCGGCATTTGATTTCGCATTACATGAATAATGCGTCGCTGTTGCTTGCTGGAATCGAGTCCGTTGGCTGGCAGTGCTTTGGCGGAGAACATGCACCCTATGTTTGGCTGAAAACGCCAGACCAGATGGGAAGCTGGCAGTTTTTTGATGCCTTGCTAGAGAAATGCAATATTGTAGGGACACCTGGTGCAGGATTCGGGTCGGCGGGAGAAGGGTATTTTCGATTAAGTGCCTTTAATTCAACAG
>JAHEAM010000463.1 GCA_024642765.1 Planctomycetaceae bacterium | reverse complement strand
ATCGAAATAAATATTACAAAAAAGGACACTTTGTCGGTTAGGATTGACCAAAGCGGCAAGTTTAGCGCGATGACTTTGTTGCGTGCGATGTCTCCGAAGTTCAGTGAAAATTCGGACATCTTACGTGCGTTTTACGAAACGACAAAAGTCAAAGTTGTGGACGGTCGTAGTGCTTCGAAATTCGAAGGTAAGATTGCAGTTGATGACGTGGTTTATCCGTCAGGTTCGGATCGAGCCGGCGAAATCATTGTTCAGGCCGGCCAAAAGATTTCGAAGGAAGCCTCCACCGAGATTATTGTTGGCGGTGTAAAAGCGCTTGAGATTATGAACGCGCCGCGCAACAACTTGATCTTTAATTCGTTGGAGGAAGATAATTCCGGCAGTCACGAAGAGGCTTTGCTGCGAATTTATCAACGTCTACGTCCGGGAAATCCACCAGCGTTGGAAAAGGCCAAGACGCTGTTCGATGAAAAGTTTTACGATTCGAATCGTTATCGGCTTGGTAAAGTTGGTCGCTTTCGTATCAATCGAAAATTGGGCCTCAATGTTTCCGAAAACGAATTGACATTGCGGCCCGAGGATATCCTCGAATCAATTAAATATTTACTTGAGTTGTTGATGCCCAATAGCGAAGCCGAAATTGATGATATTGATCATCTCGGTAATCGCCGTCTGCGAACTATTGATGAGTTGGCAAGCGATGAATTGCGGAAGGGTTTCTTGAAGCTGCGACGCACAGTTCAAGAGCGAATGAGCCTGAAGGAAGTCGATGATATGACTCCCCGCAGCCTGGTGAATCCTAAAAGTATTTCAGCTGCGATCGAATATTTCTTCGGTCGTGGTGAGCTTTCGCAAGTCGTTGACCAAACGAATCCGTTGAGTCAATTGACTCACGAGCGTCGTCTGTCGGCACTTGGTCCTGGCGGTTTGAATCGAAAACGTGCTGGTTTCGAAGTTCGTGACGTTCATATTTCGCACTACGGCCGAATTTGCCCGATTGAAACACCTGAAGGTACCAATATCGGTTTGATTTCTAGTCTGGCGATCTACGCAAGTGTTGATCCCTACGGATTCCTGGTGAGTCCGTATTACGAAGTTTCAAAAGGCAAAGTGACCGATACGATTCGTTGGTTGCGAGCCGACGAAGAAACGTATGCGTTTATCTGTCCGGCCGATACGCCCGTAGTCAACGGCTCTGTCGAGGGCAGCAAGACGATGGGTGGCAACGTGTTGGCACGCCACGAAGAGGACTTCGAATTGGTTGCGCCCGAAGAGGTCCAGTTCTTTGATATTGCTCCTAGCCAAATGGTTGGTGTTTCGGCGGGATTGATTCCGTTTTTGGAGCACGATGATGCGAACCGCGCATTGATGGGTTCCAACATGCAGCGTCAAGCGGTGCCGCTGTTGATTACAGAACCACCGATTGTGGGTACCGGCGTTGAGAAGGATGTTGCCCACAATAGCAGTATGGTGATTCGAGCACGACGAGGCGGGAAAGTAACCTACGTTGATGCAAACCGAATTGAGATTGGTGCAGACGTTTATGACTTGAAAAAGTTTGTAGGGCTCAACGAGCGAACGTGCTTGAACCAAAAGCCCATTATTGAATTGGGGCAAAAGGTTAATAAGGGCGAGGTGATCGCTGATGGCGCCGCAACGTTCATGGGTGAATTGGCACTAGGCCGAAACGTCTTGGTTGGCTTCATGTCTTTCGACGGTTACAACTTCGAGGATGCGATTATCATCAACGAAGAACTTGTGAAACGTGACGTTTATACTTCGATACACATCGAGGAATTCGACGTTGAAATTCGTGACACAAAGCTTGGTCCTGAAGAGTTTACTCGCGATATTCCGAACGTGAGCGACAAAGCGTTGCGGAATCTTGACGAAACCGGAATTGTTCAGGTTGGTACATTTGTGAAGCCTGGCGATATTTTGGTCGGTAAAGTTTCTCCAAAATCAAAGACGGAATTGACGCCAGAAGAAAAATTGTTGCATGCGATTTTCGGTCGCGCTGGCGAAGACGTTAAGAACGATTCGCTTGAAGTACCCTCGGGTGTCGAAGGCATTGTCATTGACACGCAACGATTTTCTCGCCGCATGAGTCTTTCCGATGAAGAAAGAAAAGTCTTTGAGAAGGATTTGAAGGCCGCCGAGTCCGACGGCAACGACGCCGTCGCGAAAGCTTTCTCCGAAATGGTCGAAGCAATGGAGAAGGTGACTGGGAAGACGCTGACAGACGAAGATGGTACGCCGTTGATTCGCGACCAAAACGCGAAGTTCATTTCGGAAAAAGCACAGGGCTTCCGCCTTTCAAATATCACCGCTTCATTGCGCAGCGAAGAACGCGTTTCGCAAGTTCAACAGCTTCATGCCGAAATGTGGCCTGCTGTTGAGGTGGCGATTGACCAGCGAGACCGTCGGGTCAACAGCATGAAACGCGGCGACGAGTTGCGTTCGGGTGTAATGCAAATGGTCAAGATATATATCGCAACCAAACGAGTGATTTCCGTTGGCGATAAGATGGCCGGTCGTCACGGTAATAAGGGTGTGATTGCCAAGATCTTGCCTGTCGAAGATATGCCATTTTTGGAAGACGGTACGCCAATTGAAATCATGCTCAATCCGTTGGGCGTTCCAAGCCGGATGAATGTCGGGCAGATTCTCGAAACGCACTTGGGTTGGGCTGGAGCCAAGTTGGGTTTCCAAGCGCTGACGCCTGTGTTTGACGGAGCCAGCGAACAAGATATCAACGAATGTTTGGCCGAGGCAGGATTGCCAAAGCACGGCAAAGCGCGTTTGTTTGACGGTCGGACTGGTGAACAATTGGGCCAAGAGACGACGGTTGGTTACATCTATATGTTGAAGCTGCACCATTTGGTTGATGATAAGGTTCATGCGCGAAGCACGGGACCGTATTCGTTAATCACGCAGCAGCCGCTGGGGGGTAAAGCCCGGTTTGGTGGTCAACGCTTTGGTGAAATGGAAGTTTGGGCCCTCGAGGCCTACGGTGCCGCTTACATATTGCAAGAGTTGTTAACGGTCAAGAGCGACGACGTCGAGGGTCGAACCAAAATCTACGAATCGATGGTCAAAGGTGAAAACACGTTGGAGGCAGGTACTCCTGCCAGCTTCGACGTTTTGACCAACGAGATTCGTGGTCTGGCCTTGAACATGCAACTTGAAAAACGCCGCACTTAGTGACGTGATAACGTAAACAGAAACGCCACCGAGCCGTTGTCCCAGCTCGGTGGCCCTTTGGTTTCTCGGGGTTTTGTGAACACTTCAAAAAATATTTAAGGAGTAGGTGACTATGGCGATTGCCGACACCTCATATGATCGTATAAACGATTATGCTTCTGTAAAAATCAGTTTGGCGCGCCCTCAGGACATCCGCAGTTGGTCCATGGGGGAAGTTAAAAAGCCGGAGACGATTAACTATCGAACTTACCGTCCCGAAAAAGATGGTTTGTTTTGCGAGCGGATTTTTGGTCCAGAAAAGGACTGGGAATGTGCCTGCGGTAAATACCGCGGAATGAAATACAAGGGGATGATCTGCGATCGTTGCGGCGT
>JAHEAM010000462.1 GCA_024642765.1 Planctomycetaceae bacterium | reverse complement strand
TTTCGTCAGCCAAAATCAAATTCGAGAAAATAGGGCCCTTTTGCACTACGAAAGTTTGGTCTTGCGGACGATAGACTAGTGTTCCGATCAAGTCGGCGGGCAATAGGTCGGGTGTGAATTGCAATCGCTGAAATCCAGTATTGATTGCTTTGGCAACGCTGGCGACGGCCGTTGTTTTAGCCAAGCCCGGAACGCCTTCAATCAAAAGATGACCATTTGCGAGTAAGCCGATCAACATGCGGTGAATCAGTTTTTCCTGGCCGACCAGAACCTTGTTGACTTGTTCTGTAATTCGCTGAAACGGCTCGCTCGCCCGCTTGATGTCAAGCGTCAATTGGTCAATCTTTTCGCGTAGTGCGGTTTGACTAGTCATGATAGTTCCTGTTTTGTATGGTTTGGACGTATTGTAAACGAAGTACCCCTAAAGCAATCGATGTGCCAGTGTTAGACTTGTTTGGAACAGTCTAAGAAAAGGCAGGCTTCCGCCAAGTCGGCAGTGCCGTAACCTATTTGATTGATTCTGGCGGGGACGATTGTTCCCGCACGGATTTGCGATGGGGCAATTCGGCCGAATGGGGAATTTTGCCCCAACCTATCGCAGGCGTTCTTCACGAAGTCAACGTTTCCGTTTTATGTGCGTTTGAATGCAAAATGAAACTAACATTGAAAATAGTCTTGATCTGTTTGGTTGCAATGATTTTGATTACGGCATTTTCTAGCTACTTGATCGCTAGCCGAGAGTTTGAACGCGTTAAGAATTTGCAACGAGCTGACGCGACTCGCGTCGGTGACTTGATCCGCGAATCTGTCGATCTAGCCTACCAAAGCGAGGGCCAACAAGGGATCGTGCAAGCGCTTAAGACGCAGACCTTAGAAACGGGCCAAATAAGGTATCGTTGGGTTTGGTTTGATGTTTCTGTGAACGATCCGAATCATCCTGCTGCGACATTCGATTCACTCGACAGGATTCTCAAGGGCGACATTGATTCCGTTATTGCGGCCCACAATGGTTCCAAACAATTGCATACCTATTATCCTTTGGACGTTAACGATGAGGCCGGTAAAACTCGCAAGGGTGCGATCGAGGTCTCTGACTCGCTCGAATCGGCCGAACAAGAAGCCTGGAGGACCATCAAAACCGGCCTTGCGGCGATCGCTGTGATGACCGGATTCTGCATCGCCATCGTATCCTGGTTTGGCATTCGAATGATTGGGCGACCGTTAGCGAAGTTAACAGAGCAAACGCAAAAAATTGGTAAAGGCATCTTTGACGAACCGCTAATCCTGCGTTCAAACGATGAACTTGGTGAACTAGCTGCGTCGCTCAATGAGATGGGGCAAAAGATTGCTGACCAAAAACGAAGAATTGCAAATGAATCCTCTGCAAGGATTGCCACCATGGAACAACTTCGACATGCTGACCGCTTGAAGACGGTAGGGCGATTGGCGGCCGGAATCGCCCACGAAATTGGCACGCCATTAAACGTTGTGTCAGGTCGAGCGGGGATGATTCGCAGCGGCAAGCTTAGTCAACAAGAGCTCGCCGAAAGCGCCGAAGCGATCCAGTCGGAGTCAAATCGAATTGCAAGAATCGTACGCCAGTTGATGGATTTCGCACGACATAATCCGCCCAAACGAACGAACGTTGATTTGCGGGTTTTGGTCCAACAAACGGTAGAGCTTTTGCGGACGTTAGCCAACAAGAGCAAGGTGCAAGTAAGCGTCTCCTATACCGAAGACAGCCCGTTCACTGCGTTTATTGACGAATCGCAAATTCAGCAGGTGTTAACAAACCTAGTCGTCAATGCCATTCAAGCCATACCAGGCGGGGGCGAAATTGAAATCAAGATCGAAAACGTTCATGACGAACTTTTGCCGCAAGAGAATACGCGTGATTTTGTTCAAGTTACGATTGAGGATAATGGCGTTGGAATGGACGAGGCAACGCGCGAACATATCTTCGAGCCGTTTTTTACAACGAAGGAAACGGGGCAGGGGACGGGGCTTGGCCTGTCGATTGCACATGGCATTGTTGAAGAACATGGCGGCCGGATTGAGGTTGAAAGTCAATCAGGTGTCGGTTCGACATTTCGAATTGTGCTACCGAAGGAATAAATTACAACGCGAGGCGAGTCACATTATACTCCGAAACGTGAACAAGGGACTTTCCGCGGTAGCCCAGTCCCCCGCTGGTGGCATGGGTTACGATTGAAAATAACTATGAATATAAAAATGGATTCCGAAAACCCTCGTGTGCTAATCGTTGAAGACGAGAAAAGCATGGGAGACATGTTGAGTACCGATTTCCGTTTGCGTGATATCGACTCGGATTGGTACTCGAATGCGGCCGACGCGATTCGAGCGATGAAGCAACGCAACTATGATGTCGTCCTGACCGACATCAATATGCCGGGCGGATCCGGTTTGCAACTTTGTGATCAGATTACACGCGACTATCCTGATATTCCGGTTGTCGTCATGACGGCATTCGGCAATATGGACACGGCAATTTCAGCGATGCGCGCCGGGGCATACGACTTTGTTACCAAGCCTGTGGAGCTGGAGTTATTGGCCCTGACGATCAATCGCGCCGTTAAACAACGACGCCTTTCGTCGCAGGTCAAACGACTTAGTGAACAGGTTGAGTCACCACTGCGCTACGGCGATTTGATTGGCGACAGTTCTGCGATGCTCGAATTGTATGATCAAATAAATCGGATCGCTGATTCCGAATCGTCAATTCTTTTGACCGGAGAAAGTGGTACAGGGAAAGAACTCGTCGCGCGGACGATTCATACGAAAAGTCGTCGTTTCGAAAAGCCATTTGTGGCGATCAATTGTGGTGCTCTTCCTGAGTCTCTTCTGGAAAGTGAACTTTTCGGGCATGTCAAAGGCTCGTTTACCGACGCGCGAACCGACCACAGGGGACTCCTTCAAGAGGCGCATGGTGGCACTTTGTTCTTGGACGAAATCGGCGAGATGCCAATCTCGATGCAAGTCAAATTGTTGCGAGTCCTGGAGGAAAACTCAGTTCGCCCAGTTGGCGGAAACAAGGAAATCAAGATCGATGTACGTCTCCTAACTGCGACGAATCGAGATTTGGCAACGGCCATTGAAGAAAACTTGTTTCGCGAAGACCTTTATTACCGAATCAACGTCATTCATTTGGAGCTTCCGCCGCTGCGGGCGCGCGGTACTGACCTATTGTTGATTGCAAACCATTTCGCGAAACAGTTTTCAAAACGAGCTAACAAACAATTTGGCGGGATTGCGGAGGCAGCAGCCGAGCGACTCTTGAATTATTCGTGGCCGGGAAATATTCGCGAACTGCGAAATGTCGTCGAGCGCGCAATTGCCTTAACTCGTCACGATCAAATTGTCGTCGAAGACTTGCCCGAAAAAATCAGAAGCTTTCAGTCTCGCCAATTTCTAGTCGATGGAAGTGATCCGGCAGGGCTGTTGCCCCTCGATGAAATCGAACGGCGGTACATATTGCATGTACACGATAGCCTGGATGGCAACAAATCAATCTCGGCCCGCATCCTTGGCCTTGATCGAAAAACGCTGTATCGAAAACTAAAGCAA
>JAHEAM010000044.1 GCA_024642765.1 Planctomycetaceae bacterium | reverse complement strand
CGATTTGGAAAAGTAGATCGCCGGCGTGAACGTACTTACCCGCTTCGCAATTCGGCGACTTTTCCATGATCATCCCGCCAACTTCAGTTGCGATCTTAATTTCGCGATAGGGTACTACGCTGCCGGATGCTATAAAATCTAAATCGCCAGAATACTGCTCAACCGGAAAAACGTTTACAGTCGGGACCAACGTCGCCGAGCCTCGATTCGCGGGAGGCTTGCGGTTACTTGCCATCCAGGCTGCAAATGCAACTGACGCCGACAATATGCCAATTGATACAATCGTTTTCAAGATCCAAATCATCGACGACGATTTTGCCTGCCGCTTATTTACCAACTGATCCATATTGTGTATTCCACTGCAATAGAGTTGCTCTTGCCGTAAAAATTCGACTCAAGCAAAAGACTGATTTTGTATTAAAAACGAAAACGCTCGACGCGTTTGAAAATGGTTGGCAAGCATTTTTCTAATTGCGGTTGACGGTCGGTTCTGCCCGACTCACAACTGCTGCAATTCCGCCAATTGTGAATTGAGCGATATGTCGCGCAAGTTCTTCAGTGCCAAAATTTTCTTCCCACTCAACTTTTTCAACGAACATATGAATGATCGGCCCAGCCAATCGGTAATGCAGACATTGTCCAATCAAGCTAAACCCAAGTTGCAAACGAACGGCAGATGTTAAAGGAACGTTTGCAAGTCGATCAATAATCTTCAGCAACATTTCAAAATAAGGGCGAAAGTAGGCCTCGACAATTTCTTGGCAAGCCTCGCCTGGATGCAAGAACTCGCGTACCAATAGTTGCATTTGCCAATCGGGCTCAATTCCGACCCCCAACTTTCGCAGCAAAATTGCAACGAATTTCTCAAGCAACATGTTTGGAGGTGCTTCGCTGGGAATCGCTGAAAAGCTCATTTGGCCACTTTGGTTATCACGAGCAGCCTTGATAACCTCTACATACAGGCGTTGCTTGTCGCCAAAATAGTAGTTGATACTTGCTAAGTTGACGTCTGCAGCCTCAGAGATCTCGCGAACGGTTGTCGCCTGAAATCCATTTTTTGCAAATATGGGCCCCGCAGTAAGCAGAATACGTTCTTTGGTCGACTCGTCGTTCATTTTCTCCATTTTTCCATCGTTGCTGCGTTGAATCTCTAGCCCACCAAGGGCAGGGGCTATGCACCAAAAAAATCGCTGAAACCGCGAAAAGTAATGGGTTCAGTCTATTAAACAACTGTTTAACTGCAATAGGAATTACTCAGAAATAATGGAGAGGTTTTGGCGATCGGCCGAATTATCGGTTGTTTTGATTGGGCAAGTCAATTTTCTTCGCGAACGGATGACCAATTGAATCACTAAACCGATCCAAACTTGCAAAAACCCGAACAATGAACTTGGTCATTACTGGGAAGCAACTCCAAAACTCTGGATGAGCAACCAAAAAACATCGCTCATTTTGGCTTCCCTAGATTTTGGAATTATCCGCGCCATAGTCGCCTTCGATCTCCAATAGCTCTTCGATCCAAATTCGAAGATCATTCTGATATTCGCTGGCCATGTCACCTTTGATAAGTTGCCGCAAAAACGCTGACGCACCATCATCCATTGTCACAGCCGCTTCTGCCGACTGAAAACGATCACTTGGGTTGGCTGCGACCAATCCGCCAATAAAACTCATTAACAGCTCGTTGCTGGTTACTTCAGGTGGCAAAATCTCATGCAAGCGATTTCGAATCTCCCTTTTGCTCGTTAGCAATTTCCCCAGTTCCTTCTCGCCTGAAAACAAGGCGCGCCCCGAAAGGAGTTCGACCGTTACGTACCCTAAGCTGGCGAGGTCTGCCAAAGGCGAGTTGGCTTCGCCCTCTAAAACCTCGATCGCTGCGTAGGCCGGCGTGCATGCTCGTCGCATTGGTGGATTGTTGAGTTCAAACGCAGATCCAATATCGATAATTTTCGCTTGCCCCGTCCGCTTCAACATGATGTTCGCCGGCTTAATGTCCGCGTGAACAATCCCATTTCGGTGCAACGCAGCCAAAGCGTTGAGGCAACTGTGGACAATTGCAATGGCAACACCTGGTTTGAATCGCGGCTGGTCGGGACCGGCAGTGATTAAAACCTCATTCATCTTGGTCCACTGCCGGGTACTAAATCGTTCGTGAATGTATCCGTAATAGCGTGGCGTTAACAATCGCCTGAGGTCGTAGCCCTCGACCCATTCCATGACCATCATCCGGACTCGTTCACGGTCGACGAAGTTGTGAACCAACAGCAAATTGTCATGTTGAATTCCAGCAACTTTTCCAGAGACATGGCCGATACGAGCCATATCATCATCATAGTCTTCAGGTGTGCGGTAGCGACTCGGTGAAAAAATCTTCAATGCGACGGGCAACGTGAATCCATCGGCGCCCTTTCGTACGCTTAGAAACACAACGCCCTGGCCGCCGGAACCCAATTGGCGCTGCAAGGACAAGTGCGTGGTCCAGCTCATCCGCTTTTGGCCAATAATCGACTCGTAGCGTTCGTTCAATTCGATATTGCCCTTGAGCGCAAACTCTCCATCGGTCGTTTGCGTCAACTGCAGCTTTTCGCCGGTTGTTGTTTGAATGAGATCGTTCGGAGAATTGGCCAATGCTAAATTCCAAAAGGTGAAGTGCCAGAGGTGTTCGGGAGGTCTGGCTGGGTGCGTCGTCGTGACTTGAAATCCGTTTCAGGCCACAGATTCCCCCCTGTCTCTAATGATAGTCGTCCACTTCAAAATCAAGAACCCGTATAATCGAAATACGACCCCGAGTCGCACTTTTTCAACGCAAGCAGCCGGAACAGCTACTTATCTTGCAATAAGCCGGCGACACGATCTAGCCAAAAAAGTCCTTGAATCCTGTTGAAAGCAATTGAATGAATGCAGTTAAGACGGCAGGCGCAACTCGAATCCATTGGAAAATCGGTTTTCCAATTGAGGGAAGCCGAGCGATTTATCGACTAGATTTATCAGCGGCACCCCGTTTTTCCAACGCCCTAAGTTTTCCAAAAACAATCGAATGGTGTCGGGAACGCGATACTTCGATTGTGCTCCCACATGCGGCGTGATCAAAGTGTTGTGTTGATTCCAGAGTTCACTGGAACTCGGCAACGGTTCAGTATACGTAACATCCAGTCCAACTCCCGCAAGATGTCCGTTTGCGAGCATTCGCAACACGACTGATTCATCGAGCAGTTGCCCACGTCCCACATTGATTAGATAGGAGTGTTGGGGCAACATTCCCAGTGAACTTTCACCCAAAATTAGATGTGTCGACTCCAAGAATGGCAACGCGACAATCAATATGTTGGACTTTGAAATCACTTTGTCTTGATCGGCGTACGAAAATAGCTGAACGTGATTTGGAACCGTTTGCTGGTGGAAATAGTCCGTCGCCAAAACACGCACGCGCCATGGCGATAGGCATTCAGCGATCCTTCGACCGTTACCTCCAAATCCTAGAATGCCTACGGTTTTCCCTTGTAGCTCATCCGTTGGCATTCGCTCAAATCGTTTTTCTCGTTGAGCCTGGGCAAACGCCGGCATGTTGCGCAGCAGTCCCAAAAGCAAGGCGAAAGTATGCTCGGCTACTTGCTGCGCAAATAGTCCAGAGCAACCAGAAATTGTGATAGGCGAGGCGACCGTCTCTGGAGTCAAACAGTGATCTAGGCCCGCGGCTGTCGATTGGATCCAACGCAGCCTTCCTTGCGCTACGATTTTTGACCAGGGAACTGGGACTTTGGCATGCCCACAAAATATAGTCGCCCCAAACAGATCGTCGGCAATCGTATCTTGATTCGAGACAACCAATTCGTAGCCGACTGCAGCAGTACGAATCTCTGCGACTTGTTTATCCGACAATGGAAAACAGGTTACGATTCGTTCCATGAAGTGGCGGCCTTGATGGGGAAATAAACTTAGAACTCTTGAATCGGCAAAAGAACTTCAAACAGATCTGGGCGGGAACACTTTGGATTAGCAAAAGCGGGTTTTAGGGAGTGCTACCACCACATTCCCAGCCCTTCTCCCCCGCAATTTCGAGGGAGAAGAGGCCAAGAATTACTATGTGGCTGCCACTTGCCAATCTTCAATACCTACCAAATTCGTATTCGATCCGAGACTGGTTTGAAGAGCTGATCGCCTTCTTTCACGCCAAATGCAGAATAGAAGGCGTCAATATTCATTACCGGCCCGTTGGCTCGGAACTGTGATGGCGAATGCGGATCTATCGAGAGCCGGCGAATCATTTCCGCATCTCGATACTTTCGTTGCCAAACTCGACTCCAGCCCACGAAAAACAATTGATCGCCGTTCCAGCCAGCCACTTCAGTATCAGGCTTCGCAGGGTCACGCGACGCCTTGTAGGCTTTATAGGCAATTGCAAGTCCAGAAAGATCTGCAATATTTTCGCCCAGGGTCAGTTGTCCGTTTACGGTTTTTCCTGGCAAGGCTTCGTAGGCCTTGTACTGGTCAATGAGTTGCTTCGTTAATTTCTCAAAAGCAACTCGATCGTCGTCGGTCCACCAGTTGTTCAAATTGCCATCGCCATCATAGCGACTGCCTTGATCGTCAAACGCGTGACTAATCTCGTGACCGATCACGGCACCAATGCCACCGTAGTTCAGGGCGTCAGGTGCATTCATGTCAAAG
The DNA here is from genome assembly GCA_024642765.1 of Planctomycetaceae bacterium. Classification (GTDB taxonomy): domain Bacteria; phylum Planctomycetota; class Planctomycetia; order Pirellulales; family Pirellulaceae; genus BJ22. The sequence continues at coordinate 8,865 of JAHEAM010000044.1, read as the reverse complement.
AACGGAGATTGTAAAATCGCTGCAGGAAATACAATCTCATTCATCGTCGGATTGTAGTAGGCATTTACGGTTTGCGGAGTCATGCCCCATTCGTTGCGATCGATCGGTTTCCCAAGGCGATTCAGTTCGTAATTGTGCTCAAATTCTGCGGCACGTTGCAAATTGCCAATCAAATCATTAGCCTTGATTTCCAAAGCCGAATAGTCCCGCCATTCGTCAGGGTAGCCAATCTTCGTATTGATCTTCTCAAGTTTTTGTTTCGCGCGAATTTTGGTTTCCGCAGTCATCCAGCTGAGTTCGTCGATACTGGAATCAAACGCCTTGAGCAAGTTTTGCACAAGCTCGTTCATACGTTTTTTGGCTTCAGGCTTGAAGTGTTTTTCGACATAAATCTTGCCGACAGCTTCACCTAATGTAGCCCCCATCAACGAGACACCCCGTTTCCATCGAGGCTCTTGTTCGTTTGTGCCTGCCAATACCTTGTTGTGCAATTCGAAGTGTGCATCAACAAAGTCTTTAGAAAGGAACGGAGCGTAGCGATCGAGAATTTGATACTGTAAATATGCTTGCCAGACATCGACAGGCGTATTCGCGACAATGTCGTTCATTTTCTTAAAGAAGTCGGGGGTCATAACAACGACCTCTTTGAAGTCGCTTGCCCCGAGTTGTTCTAGAAATACCTTCCAATTGATACCTTCGGCAAGAGTGCCTAGGTCGCTAACCGCGAATTTATTGTAGGTCTTCTCAGCATCTCGCAGTTCAACTCGAGGCAACTGTGCCTCTGCGATTTTTGTCTCAAGAGCAAGAATCTGCTCACCGGCGTTCGATGTTTCCAAGCCAGCCATTTTGAAAAGACTGTCAATGTAGATGACGAGCGCTTTCCGCGCTTGAACATATTTTTCATCGTCGGTCAAATAGTAGTCACGATCTGGCAAAGTCGTGCCAGACTGAACCAAATTCCCGATATACCGTGTAGAATCTTTACGGTCGATAGAAATAAACACGCCAAGCGGCGAGCCGATACCAAGTCGGTTCATTCGGCCAAACTGGGAAATGACATCCTCTTTCGATTCGAGTTTGAATTGCTCGCCTAATAACTCGCGAATTGGCTGCACACCGCTCTTCTCAGCGGCCTCTTCGTCGATGAAACTTTGGTACAAGTCCGCGACCTTTTGCCCAACAGATCCATTGGGTTGCGGTGTTTTTGCAGTTTCTTCAATAATCGCAAGGATTCGTTCGCGAGAAATGTCGTCAAGGGCAATGAATGAACCGTAATTTGATTTGTCTTCTGGAATATTGGTGTTTTTCAACCAACTACCATTGACGTGCAAAAACAAGTCGTCTTGGATGCGAACAGACGTGTCAAATGTTGTCTGATCTAGGTCTTGAGCCATTGCAGGTGTCGTCATCTGGGTCCCTAGTAAAGTCGTGCCGAGAATCATGGCAATTGCCTTTAGTCTCATTGAATTATTCTCCATAGAGTGAAAAACTGTACGTCCCCGCGACAATCGCCAATCGAGCCACTCGGTGCACTGCGGGGAAAAACTGCGAGTATGACTTTTCGGATCGGATCGCAATTGTATTATTGAGCAAAATTGTCTCACTCGGTAGGCGTCACCGCAACAATGTAGCCCGATTGCTGGCACCGCCTTTTTGCCAATTGTGCCAGTTCTCTTTATTCAACTGAAAACAACTTCATCCATGACTGATCCGCTCCCAAAGACTTCTCGCCGCCGTTATCAAGTTTTTCTTAATCGATTCCGCAGCAACGAAATCGAAGACGACTTCTTGAACAAGGATCTCAAGTCCTCAGGCAAAGACCCGAAAACAGCTTCGCCGGACGACCCAACGGTCAAGACAGACGACAAAACCAAAAAGAAAGAAAAACGGAAACGTCGTCGCAAGTACATGGGCCTCTATTTTGCCGAATTGCGTCAACACATTTCCAGCGTCATTCTGCTGATCGTCTTGGCCCTACTCGTCGCGGGCCTTGATTTAGTCCAACCCTTGTTTTTTCGATATATCGTCGACGATGTCTTGTTGAATCCGAATGGCGATTTGAGCTCGAAGATTTTGAAATTGAATTGGGTTGGATGTATCGCCCTGGCCGCTGTCGTTATTTCTCAAGCCCTGGGGATCTGGAAAAACTACAGCCAACATCTCTTGAACGTTCGAGTCATCTTGAATTTGCGACGACGACTATTTGACCGGATGCTGCGGTTACCACTGGAAAAACTATCGGAAATGAAAACCGGAGGAATCATCTCGAGATTGACTGATGATGTAAACACGACAACTGGGCTATTTGAAATGGCAATCGTTTCGCCCAGTGTCGCGGTTGTACGATTGCTAATTGCCCTTGTGATTTTGTTTTGGCTGAATTGGCAATTGGCTTTAACTGCCATGTCCATCATTCCTTTTGTAATGGCAATTAGTTTCATTGCCGCTCGACGGATCCGCCCCATTTACCGACAGATTCGAAACGAGGTTTCTAATGTCGATGGCCGCGTTGGTGAAGCATTCGAGGGTATCCGTGCAGTTCGAGCATTTCAAGGCGAGAGCAAAGAGGAACATGAATTCGCCTTGGGGCATAACACGATTACAAGAATGCGGATGTTTGCCCGCAAGAAGGAACTAATCTTGTGGAGTAGTTGGGGATTCCTGCTGGCGACAATCGGGCTGGTGATTTTTTGGGTCGGTGGCTATTTGTATCTCAAGGGCATTGCGACGATCGGAGATATCACGGCGTTCCAAGTCTACACATTCATGTTGTTAAGCCCCGTTTGGCAAATCGTCAATTCAATTTCCGAGTTGCAACGTTCGCTGGCAGCGATGGAGCGAGTTTTCGAAATTCTAGTCGCCGAGGAAGATAAACCCGATGTCGCTGGCGCTATCGAAGCGCCTGAGATCGTAGAACATATCGAATTTCGCCATGTCAATTTTGCCTACGAATCCAACAAGAGAGTGATAGAAAATTTTGACTTGAGGGTACCGGGAAATTCCGTAGTCGCCTTGGTTGGCAAAAGTGGTGCCGGGAAAACCACGGTTACCGATTTATTGGCTCGTTTTTACGATCCAACATCTGGACAAATCCTGTTAAACGGTGTGGATCTGTGCAAGATTCGACTAAATTCCTTTCGACGATTGCTGGGAGTCGTCCAACAAGAGACATTCTTGTTTGATGGCACCGTTCGCGAAAACATCGCCTACTCCGAGCGATCGGCATCGCTTCAGGAAGTCATGGACGCGGCCCAACGGGCCAACGCTCATGAATTTATTGTCCAACTGCCACAGGGATACGATACAATTATTGGCGAGCGCGGAGTGAAGCTTTCGGGAGGGCAACGGCAACGAATGTCCATCGCCCGAGCACTTCTGGCCGACCCGAAAATCCTAATTATGGATGAGGCAACCAGTAACCTGGATACGGAAAGCGAACAGTTGATTCAAAAATCGCTCGCTGAATTGCTGAAAGATCGCACGACTTTCATTATCGCTCACCGGTTATCGACAATCACACACGCAGACATCATTGTGGTTATGGACAAAGGAACAATTATGGAAGTCGGCAATCATGAGTCGCTGATGTCGAAAGAAGGGCTTTATTCTGACATGGTTCTTCGGCAGCACACAGCAACGCAAATTTGATCCTTGGTTTCGACTGCTCAGAGCTAAACAAAAATCTGCCAAGGATTTTTTGGACTGTCGATTTCTCCTATTGACGAATTTAAAAAAAATGATCGAATTGCGGAAAATTTGTTTCGTTACTTTCTGGTCATGAGTTCAAGACATCGATTTGATTGGTATCTGTTCTCAAGTCTTTTCTTTTTGAGTTAATGGAGTCGACGATGGGGCAAACCGAAGACAATCCTCGGGAAGGCAATAGTATGGGCAATCAATACGATGAGGAACCTCCGGGTAGGATATCTGACGCTGACGACTCACCTGCTGATCAATTGCCACTCCATCAGATATCTCAGACCTTATCATTTCAATCGACTTCTTTTCAATCGACTTCTTTTCAATCGGCATCTCTTCAAACGATAAAGCCGCAAACGAAAAAGCTGCCAGTAGCGCCTCCCAACTTCAGAAGGCGTCCTTCCCACCTCTCCTCAGAAAAAACGCTCGAATTTAGACGGCGATGTTTTCCAGACGTGTCAAATTCTCAATGGAACGATTGGCATTGGCAATCGCAAAATCGGATTCGAAAACTAACGACTTTCGAGTCCATGCTAACCCTGTCCGACGACGAACGCGAGGCCTTGATTCGCGGCGGAACGATGCTGCCTGTCGGAATCACACCTTATTACATGAGCCTCCTTTCGCAAGATGATTCCCAGCAGGCATTACGGAAAACCGTGGTACCAACGTCGGGAGAGTTTGAACGGAGTTTGGGTGAGGCCGATGATCCGCTGGCGGAAGACGGCCACAGTCCTGTTCCTGGCCTCGTTCATCGTTACCCTGATCGTGTTTTGCTGTTGGCTCTTGACTTTTGTTCGACCTATTGCCGCTATTGCACGCGTTCGCGAGTGGTCGGTCATGGAGAGATTGCTCCGAATGAGCAACGGCTTGAAAAGGTCTTTCATTACCTTGAGCAAACGCCCACTGTACGCGATGTCCTAATATCTGGCGGCGATCCGTTGGCAATGAGCGACGATAAGTTTCGTTGGTTGCTTGAGCGACTACGCGCGATCCCACATATTGAATTTGTTCGCATTGGTACAAAAATGCCTGCCGTTTTGCCGCAACGTATCACGCGAGAATTTGTGCGTATGTTGAAGCGATTTCATCCACTTTGGATGAGTATTCACTTTCTGCATCCAGACGAATGTACTCCAGAAGCAACTCAAGCTTGTGAGCGACTGGCTGATGCGGGGATTCCCTTAGGCTCACAAACCGTTTTGTTGAAAGGTGTCAACGACGAAGTTGAAACTATGAAACGCTTGATGCATCAACTTTTGAAAATGCGAGTCAAACCCTATTACCTTTACCAATGCGATCCAATCAGCGGTTCGGCGCATTTCAGAACCACTGTCAGCAAGGGACTTGAAATCATCGAGGGATTACGAGGACACACCACTGGCTACGCCGTTCCCACCTACGTGATCGATGCCCCAGGTGGCGGTGGGAAAATACCATTGCAGCCGAATTATGTGGCGCGGCGCGAAGGCGATTGGCTTGTGCTGCGTAATTTCGAGGGGCACGAGTATCGCTATCCCGATCCCATGGTAGAAGAATAGTTGCGCAACCAATTGAATCCAAAGTAAAAAGGAGATTGAATTGAATTCGTTATCCATTGGAATCACTTTTGATCTACGTGATTTCTACCTTGCCGCAGGATATAGTGAGTTGGAAACTGCGGAGTTCGACAGCATCGAAACGATCGATGCAATTGACGGAGCATTGCAATCGCTCGGTCATCAAACCGAGCGCATTGGTAATGCGCGTGAGCTGATCGGCCAACTTGCGAGCGGCAATCGCTGGGATCTGGTTTTTAATATTTGCGAGGGCTTGAGGGGCAATGGGCGGGAGTCGCAGGTCCCAGCGATCCTTGATGTCTTCGAAATTCCGTACACCTTTGCTGATCCATGTTGCATGTCGGTATGTTTGAACAAAGGCGTTACCAAGAGCATGATTGCGAAGGCCGGCCTGCTCACACCGAATTTCGCCGTTGTTCGATCAGCCAAAGAACTTTGGCGATTTCTTGACCAGCAAAAATTGACCTATCCCTTGTTTGCCAAACCGATTGCCGAGGGTACTGGCAAAGGCGTTACGTCGGATTCAAAGATCACGACGGAAGCCGATTTGGTTTGCTTGGTCCAAGATCTGTTGGCAAGATTCGACCAGGCCGTTCTCATTGAAGAGTTTTTACCAGGACGTGAGTTCACAGTGGGACTTATCGGCACCGGAGACCAAGCTCGTTGTCTTGGAACGAGCGAAATCCTATTGCTCACGGGCGCCGAGCCCGAAGTTTACTCGATTCGGAACAAGGAGCATTGGGTCGGGGCCGTTGACTATCGATACCTGTCGCCAGACTCGGATCCGACTGTATGCGAGGTGGAAGAGTTAGCCTTGGCGGCCTGGCGCGTGCTCGACTGTCGCGATGCAGGTCGGATCGACATTCGTTGTGACAGACACGGCAAACCCCAATTTATCGAAGCCAACCCGCTGGCAGGTTTGCGACCGGACTACTCCGACCTGCCCAATATCGCGCTCGCAAACGGCCATAGTTACATCGAGTTCATACAAATGATTATTGAATCGGCTAAAACGCGTGTGAGGCCTCCTATTACAGCATCTGCTACTTCCAAATCCGAATTTGCAACTGCCAAACGGAGCGCACTTTGAGTGTCTTGATCTTGAATCAGGCAACGAGCGCCTCTGGAGAAGCAGATGAACAAGATGTTTTGGTGCAGCGCAATGCCATTCGCGATTCACTGACCCAAGCAGGGTACGAAGTTCGCTGTTTTGAATGCACCTTGAACCTAGAACGCTTGAATACTGTCCTCACTGACCTTCGTCCGGAGTTTGTTTTCAATTTAGTGGAGTCGCTCGGAGGCACGGATCAACTCATTGGGTTAGTAACTCAGTTGCTCGATTCGATTCCCATACGTTACACGGGAGCCGGTACCGATTCGATTTGCTTGACGCTTGATAAACTCGCTGCCAAGAAACGGATGATTGCCGCTGGTGTACCAACGCCGGATGCAGTCAACTCTCAAAGTGAGTATTCGCAGGGGACCATATTTAGAAGCACAGTCAATTGGCAACTTGCGAAATGGATTATTAAGCCTAGGCGGGAACACGCCTCGGTTGGACTTAACGACGATTCAATCGTGGAAGCGTCCAGCGTTGAGGATTTGCAAGAAAAGCTTCGTTTCAAAGAACGGGCGTTTGGAAAACCCATGATGGCGGAACGATTTATTGACGGGCGTGAATTCAACGTTTCAATGCTCGCAGGGACTACGTTGCCAATTGCAGAAATTGAATTTGTTGATTTCCCGATCAGCAAGCCCCGAATTGTTGGATACGATGCGAAATGGAAAGCCGATTCTTTCGAATATTGTCATACTCAACGCCGTTTCGAGTTTCCGCATGCTGATCTGCAGCTTTTGAGACAACTCGCTGGCGTTGCAAAACAGTGTTGGAATGCGTTCCAACTGCGCGGCTATGCCCGTGTCGATATTCGAGTCGACCAAGCTGGGCAGATCTTTGTTTTAGAAGTAAACGTAAATCCTTGTTTATCGCCCGACGCGGGATTTGCGGCTGCCGCGGGACACGCAGGATATTCCTATGACGACATGGTCGCGGCAATTTGTGAGCATGCCAAGCTTGAAATGAACGGCTGTCAATAAAGCGTTTCTACGTCTCTATGGATTTAACAGGATTTTAGATGTTTCGCATTCGCCGAATCTACGACAACGTTTTGCCGATCAATCGTATGGCACTTGAGGAAGTCCGTGAGATATTTGAAGCACAATTTCCAGACGCACCCGCTTCGGACATTGAACACCTCGCAAGCAGGCTGTCCAATCCGTTCGCAAAACGATTTAGAACTATTCTTTCAATTGCGGAAAACTCCAAACACAAAATAATTGGTTTCGCCATCGTTTTACACGAGCCCGTTATTGGATTTTGTTATCTGGATTTCTTGGCGGCTGGAAGCGACTCGCCAGGTCGCGGTGTTGGGGCTGCTCTGTATGAATTTGTGCGAGATGAATCCATCGCGTTGAATGTCAAGGGAGTTTTCTTTGAATGTTTACCGGATGACGAAAATGCTTGTGCTGATCCAAAGATTCGCAAACTCAACGCGGCTCGTTTGCGTTTTTATGAACAGTATGGGGCGCGACCGATTGTTGGAACTCGCTACGAGACACCAGTTCCTGAGGGAAGCTCCGATAACCTGCCGCATCTGGTCTACGACGATTTAGATACCGGCCAGCCACTCTCAGCGAAATTCGCCAAAGATGTCATTCGCGCCATTTTGGAACGCAAGTATAGCCACCTCTGTCCTCCGGAATACGTCAAAAACGTGCTTGATTCGATTCGGGATGACCCGGTGGCAATTCGTTCGCCGCGTTATCCGAAATCGCTGACCGGACGCAAGCAGGCCACAACGCTCCAGCCAGAAGCCATCGCGCTGGCCATCAATGATCGCCATGATATTCATCATGTTCGCGAACGCGGCTATGTCGAATCGCCAGTGCGAATCAAGGCGATTCAAGCCGAACTCGACGCTTCCCGATTGTTCGAGCCAATCTCTGTAAAGGAATATCCGCTCAAACACATCCTTGCAGTTCATGACAAAGATTTCGTGACTTATTTACAACAGGCCTGCGAACGTGTGCCTGAGGGCAAGTCCGTTTACCCCTACGTTTTTCCGATTCGCAATGCGGCGAGACCGCCCAAAGACCTTGCCATACGGGCGGGCTACTATTGCATTGATACCTTCACCCCCATCAACCAGAACGCCTTTCCCGCGGCGCGTCGGGCGGTCGATTGCGTGCTGGCGTCAGCCGATGAAGTTTTAAACGGACGTCGAATCGCTTACGCCCTCGTGCGACCGCCCGGCCACCATGCGGAGCGAAAATCATTTGGCGGTTTTTGTTATTTTTGCAACTCAGCAGTTGGCGCCAACTATTTAAGCCAATATGGAAGGGTCGCGATATTAGATGTCGACTATCATCATGGCAACGGCCAACAAGACATTTTTTACGAGCGTGACGATGTGCTAACGGTGTCACTGCATGGCGATCCCAGTTTTGCCTATCCCTATTTTTCAGGATTCGCAGACGAGCGAGGAAGTGGCTCGGGCCTGGGTTTCAATCTCAATTTTCCGCTTCCTGAAAATCAAGCTGGTGAACA
>JAHEAM010000461.1 GCA_024642765.1 Planctomycetaceae bacterium | reverse complement strand
CATCGGAAAATCGGCAACCCAAATTTGCCAAAAACTACGCAAGCGAATCGTCGCCAACTACACAGACACACGCAATTTGCCCTCGTTCAAGATCCTTTGTTTTGATACTGACCGGCAACAGTTGGCAACTGCCTCAGGAGGCTCATCCGATGAAACTCTCGACTATTCCGAATCGTTTGCCATTCCGTTGGGCAAGCCCGAGGATTATCGCGAAAAATCGAAACTACATGCCGGGTGGTTGAATCGCCGTTGGATTTACAATATTCCAAAGACCCAGCAAACCGAAGGCTTGAGACCGCTTGGACGCCTCGCATTCGTAGATAATTTTCAGCACATTTGGCAGAAACTCGATGAGAGCCTTGAGGAAATGCTGAAACCTGAATCGGTGGCGATTTCGGCGGAGCACTTGTCGCAGCCCGTTGCTACAGGTCGCCTAAGAGTTTTTGTCGTGACTTCCGTTGCTGGAGGCGTCGGTAGTGGTATGGCCCTGGATTTGGCCTATACAATTAAGTTGGCGATGAAAGAGTATGGTTGCAATTCGAATGACGTTCATGGGATTTTTATCCATAGCTGCAACACACGTGAGCGCGAAAACGGTATCGCGCAGGCGAATGGCTATGCGTTTTTGTCCGAACTGAGGCATTACACCGAAATGGGTTACCCTGGCGAGGAAGCCTGCGGCATTCCTTCATTGGAAGATGAAATCCCCTTTGATTTTCCCTATTTCCTGAGCGTCGGTGACAACCTGTCCAGTGAAGTTTGGGAACAGCGACTGGATTCGATCAGTGACTATTTGTTTTTGAATGCGTTCCGTTCGGCTCCCAAATTTTTCGACGAATGCCGCGAACTTGAATTGGAAAATGATCATTTCTCCTTGCGATCGTTTGGTATCGCAAACGAAGGATTGCGCGGAGAAAATTTTGATTTGGTCGTTCGGTTGTTGCAACGAGATGTTCTTGATTCTTGGTTGAGTCGTGAGTTGCCGACTGCGCTGCTCGACCAGTTGATTCCGCCGGTTCAAGAGTGGGCGCAAGATGAAAATGCACGGGATGCTGTTCGAGCTCATTTTGAAAAGGGAATCACTCAGGATTCCATTGATGAAACCAAAAAAGCAACGACAGATTTGCTGATGAAGCCAATCAAAGGCGATGAATCTCCGTTTACTGGGCTTTGGCAATTGTTCCGAGGAAATCAATTTTCGGCTGGTGAAGAAAAAGCCCTTTGGCCCGAACGCGCAAAACAAATCTATGACGGAATGAAAAACGTTCGCAGCGGTTGGAACAAACAGATCGAAGAGGCTATGTTGTTTGGCTTTCGGCAGCGTCAGTTCTCAATGCCATTCGTTTTGGAGAATATCCGCCAGATCGAAGCAGAATTGACGAACAGTCGCGACGAAGGCCGGAATCTGATCGTTTCGTATAACAAAGAGCTGGATTTGATCGACAAAGAACTGAAGGCCTTTGTGCCCGGCAAGAGCGAACGCGAGAGCATGTCCGGACTGATCCCCGAAGTCGTGGCGCGTTATTCCGACTGCCTTGAGGAAATCCTGATTCAGGAAGTTTTGGTCAAAACCTACAGCGCGATGCTCTCAAACATGGCCCCACTGAAAGAACGCATCGGGCGATTACGGATGGTACTGCTCGGCCAACTTGGGAGCTTGCAAAGTCGTGCGTCGATCATGTCCGAGATCGAAGAACTGACGGGCTTCGATTTATTGCTCACAAAAGAAATTACGGATAAACAGGAAGACCATTGCGAGAGAGCAAGTTTTCGTGTATTCCAAAACATGGTGAAACCTGTTGGTTCATTCGAGGCTTTGCTGCTACAAGACCAGCTCGCCGTTGACAAGTTGTTTACCAAAATTGGCATCGAGGTCCGCGAGGAGGTTGTGGTCGCTGGTCGACAAATTAACATCGATCAAATCGTGTACAAATGGACCGAAGTCGATGCCGAAGGTTTGAGTGAATACTTGAACGAATTGACCCGGTCGGCGTCACCTTGGACGTGGGGTTGTGGTGGCGAGGCACGCGTGCTGGTTGGCATTCCAGAACTCGCACCGTCGAGCTTTGTGAACGATTCAATTGAGCGCATGTTGGGATGCGCCAGCCGAGTCGCGATGACAACTTGCGGTGAACTATTGATCGTAATGGAATGCGAGAAAATCGAATTAGCTGACGTTGCGTTCCGCATTATGCAACATCGTAGCGATTGCGTTGAACTAGCGTCCCGAATCCAATCACGCAACGACGTGAATTGGAAGTCGATGAAGGGCTTGGTCTAGTCCGAAATCAAGCCTATGAAATACCAACTCTTGAATCGGGATTTAATAATCAAACCCACAGGGATCGCAACTTCGTTGCCCTGGATGGTCAGTCTCGGAGGAGCCTGTCGGCGTTGTAGCGGTCAAAGGAACGGCTTTGGTTTGCCTTTATTTTTTGCCGTTTTTTCCAGTAAAGTTTAAAGGCATAAATTCGGCAAAAATGTTATTGGTTAACGATTACTGTTGCGTCGAGGCACGCGTACTGGTTGACTTTCCAAGACTTGCACCGTCGAGCTGAGTGCGGCATTCACTTCATTCGATTGCTGGTTACTTCCATTTACCAGCTAATGATGCCCAGAATCAACATGGGTTGATGTGATTCAACCTGCGATTCGTGTTTGCAAAAATGAAGCGGCCTATTTCCGCGTATTTTAAACGTCTTGCCCGTATCTAAAAAGTTGGCATTGGGATTGCTTGATATGACAAGTATCAAATCACCCCTTCGCCGACTCGCCTACCCTCCGACGGGCGGGTCGGCGATCTTTCCTTTTAGTCTCAACCTCTCTGAATTCTATGCACGCTCGTCAACTCGCTGAATTCGCCGCTTGGATTGCCGTTCGTTCTGAAGACGTTGTCAATGGATTCGATGGTCAGGACCCGGACGTCCTTCAGCCATTTTGGATGGCTACCCAAAACCGCAATATACAGTGGTTGGCTGCGCTCAAAACCTTTCAAAATCAACCAACCGGTGCGAGGCAACTCAATCCGTGGCCAGCACTCGAAGTCCTGATGGACGAGATCGTTGTCGCTGAAATACTGACGCGTGTTTGGTCCGCAATGCTAGTTGCCATCGCCAAAAAATCGAACATAGAAGACTCTGCCACCATGGCCAACCGGCAATTTATCGATCATCTCGATGTCCGCAATCGCGTGATGCGTCTGATGCTGGCTCATCAAGTCCAACAGTCACTCGCATTCAATCGAATGAACTTGTTGAGACGCTCAGTCGAAAAGTGGACGGACATCTTTTTGAGTTTGCTGGCGGATGAAGAATCGTCGCGGCCATTTGCATTCGACGACAGTCGCTTCATCGAATATCGTCAAGAACAAATGTTGTACGACCAAAGCGAGGCTGTGGAACGCGTCGAAATTTTGCTGCGTTCGATGGCTTTGGCCATGCGAAATCAAATGTCGAGGTGGAGCGCGAATCCCGATTTAAATCGTCGTGTGCTCGATGGCGTCATCGTGTGCCTGAAACAGGATGTGTTCAGCGCTATAGCGTTACCGCCAAGTATTGCTGCAATTTGGCGCGAGAAGTCTCACACCGATAC
>JAHEAM010000460.1 GCA_024642765.1 Planctomycetaceae bacterium | reverse complement strand
TACGTTTGACCGTTAGCAAATTGCAAAGGCAGAACACCCATCCCAACCAAGTTGCTGCGGTGAATCCGTTCGTAACTTGCCGCAATCACGGCTTTAACACCCAACAGCATAGTGCCTTTAGCCGCCCAATCGCGGCTACTTCCCGTGCCATATTCGGCACCTGCCAAGATCACGAGTGCCACGTCGTCACTCTGGTACTTCATCGACGCGTCATAAATCGACATCGCTTCACCGCTAGGTTGGTGCTTGGTGACGCCTCCCTCGGTACCCGGAGCCATTTGGTTTCGGATTCGAATATTGGCAAACGTTCCTCGAACCATGACGCGATCGTTACCGCGTCGCGAACCGTAGCTGTTGAAGTCAACTGGCTCGACTCCGTTCGCCTGCAAGTACATCGCAGCCGGACTAGTCTTGGCAATCGAACCCGCTGGCGAAATGTGGTCCGTTGTTACGCTGTCGCCGAGAACAGCCAAACATCGCGCGTTCGCAATTGGAGCGATCGATTTGACGTCACGCGAAAGGCCTTCGAGAAACGGCGGCTCTTGAATGTAGGTGCTCTTTTCCGACCAACGATACAATTCGCCTTTTGCCGTTTCAATTGCGTTCCATTCAGCGTTCGAATCAAAGGCATTTTGATACTGGCCATTGAACATCTCAGGCGTGATTGAGCTCTCGACCGCCGAAGCAACTTCCGCTTGTGTGGGCCAAATGTCTGCCAGAAAAACCGGCTTGCCATCGCTGCCAACGCCAATAGGATCTTTGACTAGGTCAATGTCTGTCGTGCCCGCGATTGCGTAGGCCACTACGAGTGGAGGACTTGCCAAATAATTGGCTTTCGTCAATGGATTCACTCGGCCTTCGAAATTTCGATTGCCGCTCAAGACTGCTGACGCAACAATGTCGCCATCCACGATCGCTTTGGCAACATGATCGGGTATTGGCCCGCTGTTCCCAATACACGTCGTGCAGCCATAGCCAACCGTATAGAAACCTAATTTCTCGAGTGCGTCGGTCACACCAGCCTTGTCGAAATAATCAGTGACGACGCGCGAGCCGGGAGCAAGACTAGTTTTGACATAGGACTTTACGGAAAGCCCCTTGGCAACTGCCTTTTGGGCCAACAATCCGGCAGCCAGCATGACCGACGGGTTGCTGGTGTTCGTACAACTTGTGATCGCGGCAATCACTACAGCACCGTGCCCGATTTCCTGGGGCTTTCCATTTAGGACTGTGCCTTTGCGGCTCAGCTGATCGGGCCTCAAGCCATAACCACGCTCGGCAACTGGTGCGGTCAGCGAACTGCGAAAACTGTTTTGCATGTTCGCCAATTCAACGCGGTCCTGCGGACGCTTCGGACCTGCCAACGAGGGCTTCACGGTCGCCAAATCAAGTTTTACAACGTCGGTAAATTCGGGGATGGGTGAGTCGTCTGTTCGGAACAATTGTTGTTCGCGAGCGTATGTTTCGACAAGCTGCACTTCCTGCACTGTTCGACCAGTCCGCTTCATGTAACGTAATGTTTCGTTGTCGATTGGGAAAAAGCCCATCGTCGCACCATACTCGGGAGCCATGTTCGCAATCGTCGCTCTATCGGCCAACGTCATGTTCGAAACACCGGGACCATAGAATTCGACAAATTTGTCAACGACGCCTTTCTTCCGCAGAATCTCGGTTACCGTCAAAACCAAATCGGTTGCCGTTGTCCCAGGTGGAAGCTTTCCTGAGATTTCGAACCCAATCACTTGCGGCAACAACATATAGATCGGTTGGCCAAGCATCGCCGCTTCGGCTTCAATACCACCGACGCCCCAGCCAAGAACGCCGAGCCCATTGATCATCGTCGTATGACTGTCCGTGCCGACCAAAGTATCTGGCACCGCAATCGAGCCTTGAGCGTCCTCCCGACGGAAGACGCCTTTTGCTAAGAATTCTAAATTCACTTGATGCACGATACCAACGTTCGGCGGTACGACGCGGAAGTTGTCGAACGCTTGTTGTCCCCATCGCAAGAACTCGTAGCGTTCGTTGTTGCGTTGGAATTCCAATTTGACGTTGTCTCGCAACGAATCATCGGTTCCGAAACTATCGACCTGAACGCTATGGTCAATTACGAGGTCAACCGGGATTAAAGGATTGATTTTTTTGGCATCGCCACCCAATCGCGACATAGCGGCTCGCATGGCCGCCAAGTCAACGACGGCCGGCACACCGGTGAAGTCCTGTAGTACGACCCGCGCCGGCATGTAAGGAATTTCAACTTTAGCGGGATCTTTGGCGTTCCAGGCAGCCAGATTTTTGACGTCATCAATTGTGACGATATGCCCATCGCAATTTCGCAGCACCGATTCCAATAACACGCGAATCGAGTATGGCAATCGGCTGATTGTGGTTAACCCCTGCTCCTCTAATTTGCTGATGCGGTAGATGCCAACTGGTCCATTACCAGATTCAAAAGTACATCGTGCCGAAAACGGATCGCGGGCATTGGTCATATTCTGTCCATGTCTTTCAATTTGAGATGATTTTCGCAGCTGGCAAGGATGGCGATATCATGCGCCACCACCCGTCTTTCGGCTTAAGCCAAGTATGTTCCCTGTAGTGTCGGATTTTCGTTATTAAATGTCAACATTAGCGCGCTCAAAGCCCCCGTGTTATCGAGTTTAAAATCCGTCATACAATCAGGGCCTTGGCAGGAAATGAGCTGTCGCTCCCAATTCTCCGATGAGGTTCCCAAAATTGGACCGCCAACTACCTAATAATTCAACAGCTAGACCCAGGACTGAAGAATGCGATCTATTGCAACTACCATTGTGTTACTTTTCTGCAGCAATGTGTTTATGACGTTTGCATGGTACGCGCATTTGCGCGATTTGTCGTCAAAGCCTTGGCTTCTTGCAGCACTTGTTAGTTGGGTTATTGCGCTTTTTGAATACTTGATTCAGGTTCCAGCGAATCGGATCGGAAATGAAGTTATGTCGTTAGGGCAACTCAAAGTTCTACAGGAAATCATTACACTAACGGTTTTCGTGCCCTTTGCAATTTACTACATGAAAGAAAGGTTGACTCTCGATTACCTTTGGGCAGGACTTTGCTTGTTAGCCGCCGCATGGTTCATATTTCGAAAGGGCATTGTGGCTGGCTAAGGAATTGGCCCGAAATAACTTCCGCATTTCTCGACTCGAATGTGTAACTTTTGAAGTTGCACGGTTTCGTCGATCTCGGAGAGATCAAAGCCATTAGCCGGTGATGAGCGAAGCGCCATCACCGTTTTGCGGTCGCATCACAACTTGATCCTGAAGAGATCACAGCAATCAACAGCTGCATTCCTTTCACGATCGAAAAGCGATGTTTGCGGGTTTTCCGGTGGTGTTCGCTGCGCTCGAACACCGGGCAATAGATTGAATTCCTCCGGAATAAAAAACCATGCCACTTCAAAAGGCGTAAACGAGAGACCTATTTCATTCCGACAAAATTCCTCGCTTACGCATTCGGGTTCTGATTGGATAGATTTGAAATCGGGAAGTTAATTCAGGACAGTTCCCAAGAAGCTCGCACGCCGCGGGTGTTCAAAATGCACTTGTTTTGGTCGAATGATGTTAGTGAT
>JAHEAM010000459.1 GCA_024642765.1 Planctomycetaceae bacterium | reverse complement strand
GAGAGGGCTTATGAACTTTACAAAAGCCACGTTACTGCTTCTTCAAACAACTCGAATGGTGACGGTTTGAGGATGACATCTGAAACTGTGACAGGAAGTCGAGCGGGGCGGTCAAGATCCCGCTCAAAAAGTCCGACAACGTCTCCTGCGACGGGTTCTAACGTGATTGCCGACCCAGCCAGGGATTCGTCATCGCAAAGCTCTACTAGTTCGGCATCACAATCGTCTCTCTCGATCGGGCGCAATGGGCAAACTCGCAGCACTCAGACATCCAAAACGACTGGCGATGGATTAGTCGGTGGCGGCAACTCAAATCGGCAGTTGGTTGAACGCATCAACCAGATGATTGATCAAACAACTGACGCTCAAATGAAGAATTCCCTGCGTCAACTATTGGATCAAATTAAAAACAGGTAACGCAATTAGCTGAATCGCAAGGCTCCACCGGATTCGCACAGAGGCAGAAGGAGATCAACGTTGTCTCTTCATGTTCGGCTAAATCGCTACGTATGCTGACATGTTGCTAGGTCGACGACTTCAAAAAAATTGATCGGAAAAGGTTCCTGAAGGAGAGTGCGATGTCACATTGGTCGGTGGGGTTGGCTTGGAGCCAGCGGTTGGGTAGAAGTTAGTCCAGTTCGTGGATGTGACGGTGATGCCCCTAGCCGCTTGATCGAATGCCTTGTCGTCGCGATGGTACCGCAGATGTGTGAAAAGATTTTTCAGCCACGCGAAGGACTCCACTCCGTTGGCCTTGGCGCTACTGACTAGGGTGTAGTGAATCGCTGCCCAGTGGACCCTTTGGATGTTTGCGAAGAACAAGTTGTCATTGGGCTGCCAACGCACAAACCGAACCAAGCGTTTCTACAAAAACTTGACTGCAAGCTGGTTTGAATATTTTTGTCGGTTACAAAAAAGAGATAAAGCTTCACTGAAGATTTAACCGAATGAAATTGTAGCGTATGCTACAATTTGACTTTAGGGAATTCTCGGTGCGATTTCGTTTGATAGTAGTTGCGACTGCCCTTTTGCTTCCAGCATATTCAACGCAGGGGCAATCTACCCTATTCAGCACTTCAGTCGCCTCACTCGCTGAAAAAGATTTCGGCATTGTCACAGATCGACCAGATTTTACCGAAGCAAGCTCGACGGTCGGCAAAGACTATTTTCAGTTGGAGTCGGGTTATACCTATTCAATTGGCCCAGATCGTAAGACATCGGGGCATTCGTTTCCGGAAATTCTCTTGAGGGCGGGAGCTTGGAAAGATTGGTTCGAAATTAGGATTGGAATTAACTTTGCCAATGTGCCTCAGCCACTTCTTAATAACGTGGGCATTGAAGACATCTATCTTGGGACAAAGATTGGTCTCTTTCCGCAAAGCGGGGTAGTTCCGGAACTTGCAATCATTGCTCAATGCACGTTGCCAACCGGTTCCTCCGGGCTCAATTCCGATTCCATTTTACCAGGGACCAATCTTTTGTATGGTTGGGAAGTCAATGAGCGTGTATCCACTGGTGGTAGTACACAAGTAAACTTTTGCGTGGACGAACGAACGCAAGAACATTTCGATCAATGGGCACAAAGTTGGACCGTTGGCTATTCAGTCACAGATAACGTTGGCGTTTATAGTGAGTGGTTTATGTTGTCGCCACATGGCGCGACTACCGCGAATACGCAACACTATTTCAATGGAGGGTTGACGATTCAACCGAATCCGATGTTGCAATTTGATATTCGTGCAGGTCGGGGCCTTAATGAAGCTTCGGATTCTTATTTTGTTGGCGCTGGAGTGTCGATGAAATTCAGTCGGTTATGCGAATAAGCGACTCAACAAGACAGAATAACTTGAAAATGTCTAATGTTTTTCCAATTCTAATTACGACTTCTGAAGCTCGTTTGCATGTTAAATCGGAAATTAACGTTTGTCGAACAGCTCAATTTCTCTAGTAACACATCGTGGGCCGCAAACTCAGGTTGCAGCGTTTTGTTAGAATCGTGGCACAATAGAAATGCTTGATTGCATGACCACGGCAAAGATAACAACTCAGAGGTGCTGTATGTCCCGAACTTTCCAATTGATTTGTTTTTGGTTTGCGGTCTCATCAACAGCGGTTTTTTCCCAGGAAACAGAACCGGAATTGGCTGCCAAGCCGCCTTTTAATCTTCCACTTGATGTGGGGATTATTGAGGGCGACGAAGCCTTGCGGCTTGTTGAGAACGGAAAATCGCTTGCGACTATTGTTATCGCTACCGACGCGCTGAAAGCACTTGAGGGCTTAAGCATCGATCGTCCCAACCCACAAACCGCAGCCGAAAAAGTCGCTTGGGCAGCAAGCGACTTCAAAACGTATATTCAAAAGATCTCAGGAGCTGCGATTTCAATTATTGGCGAAGACGATTCGTGTCCAACCGAATCGAGAATTCTTGTTGGTCGTAGCAAACATACGACTTTCTATGACGAGAAAATCCCAAAGGGCTTGACGCCTTTGCGTGAAGAGGAAGGCTACACAATCATCCGCGATGGCAAGACCTTGGTTTTGGCTGGAAACGACAGTATGCCCTACAACGGCACGGAATACGCCGTTTATTTTTTCTTGCACCGATTGGGAGTCCGTTGGTATTTACCCGATGATTTTGGCGATGTAATACCTGATCGACCGACGATCGCAGTCGGAAAACTGGACGTCGTGGGTCGCCCTGACTTCAAGATGCGGAGTTGGTGGGTGCATTGGTTTGCCGACGACTTGCGTTCAGTAGAGTCTCGATGGAAGATCAGAAACGGCATGAGCCTAAACTTGACGCATTCTGTACCTGGTGACAGTAGTGTACGAAGTGTTTTGCCACCGGAGAGTGAAAAAGACAAGCCAGAATTTGCGGAAGTATTTGCTCGTGATGCAGCTGGTCAAATATTTCCACATATGCCGAATTTGGCCAGTGAAAAATCAGTTCAATATGCGGCCAATGTCATTAAAGAGTATTTTCGAAATAACCCAGAGGCCAACTCTTGGGGAATCGGAGCGGATGACGGATTACCTCGCGACTTTAGTGCGGGAACCAATGAACGACACCTGAACTTTCCGTCATTGATTGGCCGGTTTAACGATCCTGCAGGCGATAGTACCAGCGAGGAATGGATGGAATGGGTACATCGAGTGTCCGCCGAAGTGCGCAAAGAGTTCCCGGAAAGATTCTTGTCGACCAATGGATACGCCAATCGCGATACGCCGCCGATCGGCGGCCCGTTTGATTCGTCGGTTTGGATTATGTTCGCTGCAATTTGGAGCGACACTTACCATGCCTACGACAATCCGCGAAGCTGGATGACCCAACGACAGTTCAAGATGCTCAAGACGTGGACGAGTCGTTACAAAAACGTCTACATGTACGACTATCTCTATTTCAACTTGGTCGGTTGTGGTGCACCACCGATTCCATTGGCGCGCCGACACAAGCACAACATGCCGCTATTAAAACAAATTGGAGTTGTTGGATTTTGGGATGAAGGTCGCACGGTGCGGGGAGAAGCGGGGATATTCCCGACATATTTGTTGGCACGGATGATGTGGGACGCTGACTTGGATGTCGATGCGCTGATGAAGGAGTAT
>JAHEAM010000043.1 GCA_024642765.1 Planctomycetaceae bacterium | reverse complement strand
AGTCCACAGCCATGACCCGTTCGGTGTGGCAGGCCGGGTAGTTGGTAGTCCGGCCCGAATCCGGCTGATTCTAGCGAACGTCTGGCAGCCAAGTCACATTCCTCGCACGCCACGCCGTTCATTGCCGCTGCAAAGGCTGCGCATTGTGCATCGCGCTCGGCATGCCAAGCGTCTTCTTGTTCAGTTGTCGGTGAGCCAAATGGAATCGTACGGGTGATGTCAGAATGGTAGCCATGCAACAAGCAGCCGGTATCCAAAAGTACCCAATCGTTGGGTTTCAAAATTTGCGGATTCTTCACGCCATGCGGAAACGAAGTTGCGACGCCAAAAAGTGCGATACAAAACGTTGAGCCTTCGGCACCGACTTTGCGATGCGCTGTGTTAATAAACTCGCAGACTTCTGTCGTTGAGATTCCCGGATGTAAAATAGAGGCCGCTGCCTCCAGGACGCGAGCGGTCATTTCGTGAGACCGTTGAATCAATTCGATTTCAATCGGAGATTTGCGACCTCGAATTGATTCGATAACATTGGCACCGGAATCAAGTTCGAATGCCTTGAGATCGAGGGCCTTGGTTAAACCGTGATATGTGAAGAAGGGAGTGATGGGGTCAATTAAGATTTTTCCGGAAGTGATGCCCATATCATTCAAGGCTTCGTTCACGATTTGGTAAGGACTTTCGTGCTCCTCCCAAGTCAAAATTTCAGCTTCAAGTTGCCAATAATCTTTCAAGGTATCGATTTCGAACCTAGGCGAGATATATCGAATCGGTCCGATTGCCGGAATCAAAGTCGCGACCATCCGTTCACTTGGGCTCCAGCGCAAACCCGTGAAGTAGTACATGCTGGTTCCCGCGTGAAGATAAATCGCTGAAATATTTTGTGCACGCAGCGTTTTTTGCAAGCGATCTAAGCGGTCCTGGAAGTCCTGAGCCGAAATACCAGAGAAACCGACGGTCATGTCTGATAGGGCCGCGAGGGCCTGTTCCCTAGTCTGTGTTTTGATGCTCATCCAAGGTTGCCTTTCGAAAGAAAATGTGAGAGAGACCTATTTGGCTGTGTCTTTAGAACGGCTATTCTAAACCAATCCAACGACCGTTTGTGTCGTTTGAAATTTGTTCTCCTGAAAAACATCACGAAGGCAATTTTGATGACATCGATGGCAACATTCAGTATTCGAGTAGCAACCATTGGCGACTGCGAACTGATACTACAATTTATCCGCGATCTTGCAGAATACGAAAAGTTATCGCACGAAGTTGTCGCAACAAAGGAGGATTTGCAAAGCCATTTGTTTGGCGAGAACCCGGTGGCCGAAGTCTTGATTGGAGAAGAAGACGCGATGCCCGTCGGATTCGCATTATTCTTCCGAAACTTCTCGACGTTTTTGGGACGACCCGGAATTTATCTGGAGGACCTATTTGTGCGACCTGAATTTCGAGGGAAAGGCTACGGTCGTGCACTGCTTGTTCGCTTGGCACAAATTGCAGTGGAGCGTCAATATGGTCGTGTGGAATGGGCCGTTCTCGATTGGAATCAGCCGGCGATCGACTTTTACGAGTCTTTGGGGGCCAGGCAACTCAACGAATGGATCGTTAATCGTGTTGATGGTCCTAAAATCGAAGCTTTGGCGAGTTTATAGACTTGATCAAAGCGCAAGCAGCTAAATTCTCGCGTTAAACTTGCTGTCGGTAGGTCATCCAGCTCAGTGCGGCGACGATACCGGAACAAACCGCAAATACGATGTCCGTGATCATGCTCGCGTATTTGAACGGCGCAACACTATTCATCCCTGCCATGCCGAAGACTAAGTCAGCAGCAAACAACAGGAATACCAGTCCGGAGACCGCCAAAGCAAAGATGCAAAAACCTTTCTGCATTACGCAGGGTTCCCTATTTCTGGTTTGAGAGGATACGCCTAAATCTGTTACGTTTGAGTCGCACTGAAAGTGCAATTCAGCCAAGGCGTTTCAAATGTTAGACGTTTTGTGTGCCAACAACGCCCGACTCTTATCACGCGACTCTAAAGTAGTATAATTGGCCTTTTGGTCCTGTCACCCATAGGTTACTCAGGTTCCATCGCAAAAAATCAATTCTGTCAGTTTTTCGGTGTGTGATAGTCTGATTTTGAGAGTTTTGACGCTCCAGATGTCTTTGGATGGTTTTGGGTGATGGGGGGTAAGTACCAGGGTTAATTTGTTTTGGCGTTAAGGCATCTAATGGGCACATCCCCAATCTCTAATCTTTCAGTTCTAGGCACGCATAATTGGGCACAAATGCGAGAGGCGTTTCCGGTGACCAGGAAATGGGCTTATTTCGACCATGCCGCAGTAGCAGCAATCCCCCAGGCCAGTCATGACAGAATTCGCAAGTGGATGGATGAAGCGTTGCTGGAAGGCGATGCCGTTTGGCCTCAATGGTCTGGACAGTTCGAGGCTCTGCGGACTCTTGTGGCTAAACTTATCAACTGCCAACGGGACGAAATTGGCCTTGTTCCCAATACAAGTTTTGGGATCAATATGATATCCGAAGGATTTCCCTGGGCGGCTGGCGATAACGTTGTAATGCCGGCCGGAGAGTTTCCTTCAAACGTTTATCCTTGGATGCATTTGGCGGATAAAGGCGTCGAGGTTCGCCAAGTCCCAAACGTTGGCAATCGTGTTTGCCTAGATGCGATCGCAAGTGCTTGCGATTCGCGAACAAGGATCGTTACGGCGAGTTGGGTGGGATTTGCCTCAGGCTACCGCCTGGATCCGAAGGCACTTGCATCAGTCGCGCACGATGCAGGAGCTCTGTTTTTGTTGGACGCCATTCAAGGCATGGGGGTATTCCCAATCGATGTTGAAGAAGCGGGCGTCGATTTCCTGGCCGCCGATGGACACAAATGGATGTGTGGACCGGAGGGTGCCGGCGTATTGTACATTCGCAAGGAACACCTGTCGTTGATTCGAGCAATCAACGTCGGATGGAATAGTGTGGCCCAAGGCAACGATTACAGTCGTGTGGAATTGAATATTCGAAACGCAACGAGTCGTTACGAAAGCGGCACACAAAACTTGGCAGGGTTCATCGGATTGCTTGGAGCACTCGAAACATTAGAACGATTTGGTCTTGCGCATGATCAATCGGCCTTGGCGGATCGCGTGCTCCAGATCAGCAATCATTTGTGCGATGAACTTGAGAATATTGGTGCCGAAATACTCAGCGATCGTTCGTCTGTTGAAGTGAAGTCGGGGATTGTATTGTTTGAAATACCAGGTCAGGAGAGTTTGAAGCTAAAAAATCATTTGGCCGAACAGGGCGTAGTCGTCAGCTGCCGCCTTGGGAAATTGAGGGCCGCCGTTCATGCATACAATGACGAAGCTGATGTTGACCGGTTGATTGACGGACTTAAAAACGCTCTATAGGAATCGCTTCATGAAAACGGCCGTGTACACCGGGTCATTCGACCCCATTACGCTCGGGCATCTCAATGTGATCGAACGCAGTTGCCGGTTCGTTGATCATTTGATCGTGGGCATTGGCGAAAATAAAGACAAGTTTCCATTATTCGAACCACAAGAACGTGTTGCCCTTGTAAAACGTGTCACGGCTGATTTGAAAAATGTTGAGGTTCGCACGTTTGAAGGACTGGCGGTCAAATTCGTCAAAGAATGCGGAGCGAAAGTTATGATTCGTGGAGTGCGCCCGCTCACCGATATTGCTGGCGAATTTACCATGACGATGGCGAATCGACGTCTCGATGAAGAACTCGAGACTGTTTTCTTGATGGCGGATGGCGATTACGCTCACGTCTCAAGTAGCCTAATCAAACAAATCGCGCCGCTTGCCAGTGACGAACAATTGGCCAAGTTTCTCCCTGCTTCGATCATCGCGGACCTCAGAGCCCGTTTGCGGAATTGACAATCGGATTACTGCTTGGGGCAAACTTGTGATCCGCCTGGCTTCAGCTGAGACATATTTTATTTGTACGTGTGTGATGGGGTTATCAATCGGTAGGGGGCAAGCGATGCGACTTAGGCTACATTTGCTTAGGCGAATATCTGGAATGACCTTCGTATGAATGCACAGTCCATTTTGGATGCGGTAAACGCTGTGCTCGATGGTTACCCTGGGATCGGGAACGATCGTCATGTTGAAGTTTTTTCTCGGCCAGGTTTTAGCGGCGCTACCATTTTTCGCGTTGAGTCGAGTTCAGGAGTTTGGTGCTGTCGCTGCTGGGGGCCGAACGGTCCTGATATTAGTCGATTGCGTTGGATTCATGACTTGATTCGGTCAGTTGCAAATTTGGATTTTATCGCCAAATTGAGGACGACGAACCAGTTGGCAACCTTTATTGAATGTGATGAATTGCTGTGGGAAGTAACCGATTGGATGCCTGGAAACGCAGACTTCAATGAACATTCAAATGCGTCGCGAATGACTTCGATGGTGAACTCGGTTTTTCGATTGCACGAATCATTTCCATTGGGTGCGGCGTTTGGTCCTTCGCCAGCGATAGCCAGTCGCGCCATTGCCTGTAGGAGACTCGCCAAGTTGCAGCAACGTGCTCATGAATGCCTGTTTGATTTGCAGTCGAAGGCTCAAGTCGATTGCAAAGTTAGGGTACACCAATTTTTGCCAATGTCTGAAATGTCATCGTTAGAACTCCATCAAACGGCATTGTCTGCGATTGAACGGCTTGCACCTCAGTTGATTGCGGCAGCGAATCGATATGCAAACTGTCAATTTCGTTTGCAGCCCGTATTGCGTGATTTGTGGCATGACCACGTTTTGTTCGTCGACGACATAGTGTCGGGTATCATTGATTTTGGGGCATTGCAAATGGATGTCCGAGAGTGTGATTGGGCAAGATTGATTGGCAGTTTGCGATGGAATGGTCAAATGTGTTGGGTACAATCACGAGACGAAATTGAACGCCAATTCCCTGCCTGCGACCTCGATTGGGATTTGATTAAGTGGTTGCACCAAACCGGTACTGTGTTCGCTTGGTTTAACTGGTTGCAATGGTTGTTCGCCGAAAACGGTTATCAGTCCAACAGGGTGCGTGCCGAAAATAGATTTCATACGATAGCCGAACAGATATTGTTACTTGACACCTGAATTGAAACAAATCGAAAACGGTTCAAATGCGTGCGGAAATATTCCGGCTGTAATCAATTTTTGGATAATGAAAACTTTGACTCAATTGCTTTTAAAGCCCAAATTCACTTGCGAGTACGCAGTATTCCACTTAGTCTAGCAACCTAGTAAAAGAGTTTTCGATCAAGCGACTGCGATTGCGAATGGCTTGGACCATTGGTGGGCGACAAATTATTCAAGACGGCCGCATTGGGGAAAGCGGCGGGACATGTCGGCGAACCAAACAGCCAGTACCGCAAGGCACGCAATTATTCGAAACGTATAATCCGGCAAAAAGGATGCATTTGGACGCGACGATTCAGGATTTATTTTGCGACGGTTGGAGTATTGACTAATTCGACCATTCTTTTACCGAGGGCATCGCCGACAAGGAAATAACTTTCTGCGTTGCCGTACCAATGGTGACCGTGCCCTACGTTTGGCGATTGATCGGCAGGGCGCGCGAATTGCGATGTCGTCACAAACGCAACGTTCTTGTCGTCGTGGTTGGCTGCCGCAGCTTGTGCCGAGCGAAATGTAAGCATCTTTTCACTGGCACCTTCTGTGCCGCCGTTCCCTAACTCACCAATGACTACAGGTAACTCAGGCAACTTAAAATGCGCACGAACGTCTTTGATCAGATTCAATAGATTCGTTTCGTATTCAGCAGTGGCCTTGTCGTCGATCATGTCGTTCCAGCCTTGTTGCCAAACGAAACCACAGATCTGCAGCTCGTGGCCCTTCAGTGCTGGGAAATCAGTTTCTGCGTTTTTAAAGGCCGCATCAACTTCCTCAAGCATTTTGTTGTAATTGGGTCCGACCGTTCCACCGGAACTTGGCGGACGAAAATCTCGGAATAAACTCTTGCCACCCCAAGCTGTTTTGATCAGCAACACGGGAACGTCGAATGCTGCTCCCACGACGTGCCCGAATTGAAATTCTGGGCCAATATGGTGAGGCTCACCAGGGTAGGCAGAAAAGCCTATCGAAAGCCCACCTTTCTTCAGTTCGTCGTTCGTTTGGTAGCGAACCCAAACATCATCGCGAACGATCCAATTGCCTTGGGAGTCGCGGAGATGAGCGAATTGATTCATGTCCGTCGCATCCTGGATCACCTGAACCAGTGTGCCTCTGCCACCGTTGTAGTTTTTCGCGTCGTCGAGATCGACGACTCCGTGCCCTTGCATATTTGACTGGCCAGCTAGGATGAAAACTTTGGCGGTAGACACTGAATTCTTTTGCGCAAGAGATTGAAGAGGAGAGCAAGCGGAAAACAAAATACAAAACAAAACGATCGAGAATTTTGGCGCTGTACCGAAATAAATTTTCGAATTAGTACCTTTGGTAACCTGCCGGATGGTCTGCCGGGGGGGCGAGGCTGTTGCCGAGACAATTGCGTTTGCTTTCGGTTCGGCTGTAGCCTCAACCTCACTAAAAACAAGGATTTTTTTTCGGGAAAAGCATTTAGGTGCAAGTTTTGCCATTATCTGATTTACGTTTTTGGGATAGATGAAACAAAAAAACATTCGACTCGTAGCCGTTTAAGTTGAAGATTTTACTGAGTCACGCAGCTTTCGCCGCATCACTTTGTTGCTCGCCGTTCGTGGCAGGGAGTCAACAATATGTACGGTTTTCACTTTGAAAAGCGGGTTTAATTCGTTGCGTAGTTGCTGGTTGAATGCCGTGGTCAGGAATGCAGCGGTTGATGTGCCACGTTGAACAACGAATACATGGAGTTCCTCGGGGCCACCTGCTGCCGCTATCGCGATTGCTGCCGTTTCGACTACACCCTCGGTCTGATTCATCACGCGTTCAAGTTCAGCGGAACTGACCTTGATTCCGCCGAGGTTCATTGTGTCATCGACGCGTCCACCGGCGACAAAATACCCATTGGGCAATCTACGCATGAAATCACCATGTCGCCTCAGTGGGACGGCATCTGAACGTGTCGGCGTTCCGGCAAAGTAGGTTTCGTGGTGGTCCCGGTTTAGAAGCCGAGTCGAAAGGCCAATGGACGGCGGGACCAGAAAAACTTCACCTTCGTCTGTTGAATTTCCCTGTCCATCGAGCAAATCGAATTCGATACCCACTGCGGCTGTTGAAAATGCACTGGGGATGTTGGGCTCCAATACCGTTGAAGTAATATATCCGCCACCAATTTCGGTACCGCCACAATATTCGATGACAGGACGCATTTTTGCTAGTGCGGAAAGGTAAACCATGTCGTCAGGTTGCGAGCTTTCGCCCGTAGAGCTAAAGACATTAATTGCGGTCCAATCGAATGTTTCCATGTCTCCGGTCGCACGCCAGTTTTGGACGATTGTGGGAATTACCCCCAACATGTTGACGCTGGCGTCTTGAACGAAACGTCCGAATGCCGGACCAACTGGTGCATCTTCGAACAACGCGATCGTGCCGCGATTGATCAAGGTCGCGAAGATCAAAAACGGTCCCATCATCCAACCCAAATTGGTCGGCCAACAAGTGACGTGTCCGGGTTGAATGTCTTGGTGGCAGTATCCGTCGATTGCGCATTTGATTGGAGTTGTGTGGGTCCAAGGGATCGCTTTCGGATCGCCAGTTGTACCAGACGAAAACAAAATGTTGATCGCGTCGTTGGGTGCTGCAATGTGCAATTCGTCATTGCCCCCCTGCCCTTTTGCCAGGAAGTCACACCAAGTCAAATCCTGGGAGCGATTCACGGACGGTGGTTCTTCGTTCGATCCGAGTACAACTATTGGCAACTCGGTGGATTCTATGACTCGCGTCAACATGGACAAGGATTTGCCGGCACGTAGGACGTGGTCATAAGTAAACACACCTTTTGCATTTGCGATGCGCAGTCGGTTTTGGATTTCTTTCGGTGCAAAACTATCGGCAATCGAAACGACAATGCAACCTGCCCACACGATGCCCAAGTAAATCGCGACCGATTCGGCCGTCATGGGCAAGACAACAGCCAGTGCATCCCCAGGTTGGTAGCCACATGCGCGGATGCTCGACGCTATCTCTTTGGTCTTGGTCTCCAGAACCTCGTAAGTCCATTTTTCCAAAGAGGAGCTCGCAACTTTATCCGCGCGTTGAAAAACGATGGCGGTGCCTTGCGGCGACGCTTGAAAGCAACTTGCCGCAATATTCATTGTCGCTCCGGGGAGCCAAGTAGGGCTCTCGATCTCGCTTAAGTCTGCGACGATTGCCTGAGGTTTTGTTTTGAAGTCGATTCCCAGTCGATCGATCGCTTCCAGCCAAAAATCGTTTCGGTTTTGCACCGACCAGGAATGGAATTCTTGAAAGGACGGTATTTGTTTTTCTTGCATCCATTGGCCGAGATTGGAATGCGATTGAGATTCTTGATTCGGAATCCACATTGGAGCCGGACCGAGCGCAGTACGATTCCATTCAGAAAAACACCTTTGATAAAGGTTGGCAATGGCAGTTGGCGACGAAAGATTCTTCAACTCGGGTAACAACCGAGTCCATTTGTCGGTGGGTGAAAGACTGGAATTCAGCGCCTCCTCAATCGCCATGCCTGGATACAATTGGTTTTCTTGTTCGTTCAATGGTTGCATAAGATCCTCTGGTTTTAAGCTTCAGCTGAGCTCAAAGCGTTGCGTTGTGCGGCAGTAGCTCCTTCCGCCCATGCGTCCAATTGTATCGAGCAATTCCGGATCGATCTTGCCGTCGCTCAAGACGCGATCATCAATATGAACCCACTGAATGATGCCAAACACGGAACTGGAAGCACCGATCCGAACGATTTGGTGGAGTTGGCATTCGAATTGTAATGGAGCCCGAGTGAGTCGAGGCGGTCGTACCGTTTTGGCAGGAACGGTTTCGATTCCCAGTGCCTCGATTTCACTTTCGCCACAGGGCAGCTCATCGGACGAATCAAACATGGATTGCCTGAGGTCGTACGATACTGCGTTGACGACAAATTCTTGAGTTTCTTCGATGTTGCGCAAAGTGTCTTTTGGCGAGCCATCCGGTTTGTTAACAAAAGAAACGACCAGAGCTGGTGGATCAGAACCGACACCTGCAAAAAAACTAAAGGGAGCCAAGTTCGCTTGGCCAGCAGAATTTACGGTTGAAATCCAAGCAATGGGACGTGGGGTAATCGCACGAATCATCAGTGCATAACGCTGGGCCGGCTCAAGCGATTTAAAGTCAATTTCCATAGGGCAAATAGTAGTGGTTATTCAAGAAAAGTTGGAAAATCGTCACGATCAGGTTCACGCTTTTGGCTCGTCAGGTTGATTGAACAGGAGGTAATAAAGGGAACAGAAATTGGATTTTGGACCTGCATCTCAAATTCAGTAGTCTTAAAATCACGAGCTATCGCAATCGAATCAATCGTACGATATTTCAACAGGTTTTGTTAAGGCTATTGGACTGCCATTCACAAAAAATTGCTTGTCAACAGTTTGCAAAATGGCCGCGACTGACCGAAGCATCTTGTAACTACTTTTTGCTGTCCAAGTATTCGAGTTGACGAAAAATCAAGTCGGTCAAATCGCGTGAGTCAGTGTTTTTGATCGCTTTAAGGTAATTGTCCTTGGCAGCACTTTCTTCAACGCCGATCGTTTCTTCAGGCCATCTACTCATGGAATCAAAAAAATCCCCTACATACTTGTGATCGAAAATGGCGATTCAATGCAATTGCTGACTGATTTTTCAACAGAAGGTCAGGAATTTGGTGTCGTATTAAGTGGCCGGTTTAGAACGGGTTCAGGGGATGTTGAATCATTTTCCTATGTTTACTCCCAAAGCGAGCCGAGGGATGGCTGTCCTTTCCTCAAGCATTTTGGAATCCCTTTCATTTCGGCTTCCATTTGGGATAAATTCACCATCGCCAACCACATTCGCGGTCGAGCTGTCGGCTATTCGCTCAACAACTCAGGCGATTGATCGTTTCCGAAAATCCGCCGCCAAAGACTTTCATATTTCTAGCCTTCAAATGACTGGGCCGTTAACCCGAAGACGGCAGCGTTGGTTTTCAAATGGCAACG
The DNA here is from genome assembly GCA_024642765.1 of Planctomycetaceae bacterium. Taxonomy (GTDB): domain Bacteria; phylum Planctomycetota; class Planctomycetia; order Pirellulales; family Pirellulaceae; genus BJ22. The sequence continues at coordinate 3,492 of JAHEAM010000043.1, read as the reverse complement.
AAACGCAGGTGTTTCGTCGCCTGAATTTGGGTTTGGTACATTAGCCCGGTCTTAAACGCAATTGAAGCTGATCAGGCTGAAGTTGCTGGCCGGATGATGCTAGTCAGACATTACAACCAACTCTTCGGGTAGTTCGGATCGTCGACTGACATGGCTTGGACCGTCGTGTGTAGTTTGCGATCGGTGTCGAACATAACCGCCATCTCTTCCGTGCGTTCCATCGACATGCTTTTCATGATAGTACCCGGATGCGGCCCGTGAGGAATTCCGCCGGGATGAAGTGTCATGGAGCCTAGACCGACACCCTTTCGTGAACCGAATTCTCCGTCGACATAGAACAACACTTCGTCGGCCTCGACATTGCTATGCACGTAAGGGACCTTGATCGCGTTTGGATGGTGATCCAAATGCCGCGGCGCAAACGTGCAGATCACAAACCCACGGCATTCGAATGTCTGTTGGAACGGTGGTGGCAAGTGCGTCGTGCCTGTCAGTGGTTCAAAATCCCAAGCATTGAATGTGTAAGGGTATAAGAAGCCATCCCATCCAACGACATCAAACGGATGATGGGCCATCGTGACACGCGTTAAGTCTTCATGAACCTTGATCAAAATCGTGGTGGGTTTCTCGACATCATAGATGCACAATTCCGCCGGCGAATGAAAGTCTCGTTCGTAGTAGGGTACACCCATATACATTTGGCCATCAGGGTTGTTGTAGCGATCAGGGACACGAACAGGAGCGAAACACTCCAGGATCAAATGGTCTTCCTTTGAAATGTCGTCAGAAACGATTCGGTAAGTCGTGGTTCGTGGAATGACAACATAGTCACCGCGGCGATAGGGGACTTTGCCGTAAATCGTTTCGATGTACCCAGACCCTTGGTGGATAAAAATCACTTCGTCGGCCGCTCCGTTACGAAATAATTCGGATTGCGGTTCGGATGGTTTGACGCGATAAGACACCAAGTCGTCATTGAATAGGATTGGGATTCGACCCGTAACGGGTTCGCCAGTGCGCGGCAGCTCCTGTGTTTTGAAATGATGGTGCCGCAATTGGCGTTCATCTGCTTTCTCGAGTTTAAGCGTGCCGGCTGTTTCTGTATCAAGTACACGAGTCGGCGGTCGCATGTGGTACATGATGGAATAAACGCGATCGAAGCCTTGTGTTGTCACGACATGTTCATAATAAAGGCCTTCGTTCAAAAAACTATTGCCGGCGTTCGGCATTTTGATATGTCGTTTGGGAGGTAATTCCCCAAGTCGTCGATAGCTGGGCATGGTGTTTCCCTTGAGATTAGTTTGCTTGCAAAAACAATAGACGTTTTTGATTATTTGGTTGTTTTAAATTTTACCTTAATCGATGGTGACTGGGTAATAGGTGGATCAAAAAGCAATTTTCGAATGCATTGCCGGTATATTGAAAGTGCGTTTTTTAAGGTAGGTTGAAAGGATGATCCGATAGTTGGACGGGAACGAAGCCTGCAAGGAGAAAGAATGAAACCAGTTGCGATGATTACGGGAGGCAATAGCGGAATTGGCTTAGCGACTGCACGTAAATTCCGGACCGAAGGTTATTCGATTGCAATCTGCGGGCGGGATACTGCGACATTAATCGAGGCCGAGAGTTCATTGGGTGGATCTGGAAGCGACGTGTTTGCGGCAACTGTGGATTTGTCGAGTGGCGGCGAGGGCCGGTTGTTTGTCGCAGAAGCCGCCCAGCGATTTGGTCGAATCGATGTTCTCGTCAATGCGGCTGGCTTCGCCGCTTGTACTCCGTTTGAAAATATTTCTGCAGATGAATTCGAGAAAACATATACGGTTAACATGCGTGGTGTGTTTGAGGTGACTCAAGCAGTATGGCCCGTCATGGTGGAGATGGGAGGTGGGGTTGTTGTGAACATCTCTTCGTTAGCTGCAGTTAGTCCGTTTCCAGGATTTGCTGCTTATGGTAGCAGCAAGGCTTGGGTGGATTTGTTCACAGTGGCCATTGCCAACGAAGGTCGCTCGCATGGCATACGGGCCTACAGTGTCAGGCCGGGAGCAGTCGAAACGAAAATGTTGCGTGGACTATTTCCTGATTTTCCTGCAGAACAAACGGTGTCGCCCGAGGCCGTGGCTGCTATGATTTGCCAACTTGTTGGCGAAGAGTTTTCATATTCAAGCGGCCAAGCGATAAACGTCACGGCACAATAGCTTTTCATTCAAGAACCAACTGCTTATTGCAACTCTAATGATCCGACTCACGCGTGAATTTCGTTTTTTTTGGCGATCCGGCGAGACTTTCGACCGGTCGTCGAACTCGTGGGCCGGCAGCGGAGGAAGTTTATTGGCCGCTCCTTTTCAGCTACTTCGTTCGACAGTGACGGGGCGGGTTGATGCACGTACCGGATACCTTGTCAACATCCAAGTCCTTGACCGAGCCATGGCGGAATTTTGCAACGAATATGTTGCGGCGAATGCAAACGGAACCGATTTGTTGGCTTTTATAAGGACCACGCCAAATATTTCCAGGCATTTGCCGGATGGCATTCAACTGCTCGAGTCCGAGTTGGTTGTGACACCCTATCTCTCTTTGAAATTAGTAGTGGAGCCCGCAATGGACGTTCTATTGACCGAGCAATGTGAATTTTCTGCAGCGCATCGATTACATAGCAATTCGATGACGGCAGAAGAAAATCGCGACTACTTTGGCAAGTGCAACAATCCCGCGGGGCATGGTCACAACTACGTCGTAGCTGTCACGGTGGCTGTTCCCGCATTGGGTGATGTCGGTTTTTCGTTGCCGACATTTGAGCATTTGATCAAGACACATGTTGTCGACCGTCTTGATCACAAGCATCTGAATGTTGATGTTCCCGAGTTTGCGGGGCTGAATCCGACGGTTGAGAACATTGCCGGGGTCATTTGGCAATGGTTGAGCAATATCGAGTTGGGTGGCTCGCTGCGTAATGTACGTGTCTACGAGACACCCAAAACTTGGGCCGACTTTTCTCAGCCTATGATATAAGATCACGCATAACGCGTTTGATTTGTTTTTTGGTTACCGTTGCGATTCGTTCGAGAACGGGCGATTTACCGAAGGATTGTTTGAATTCTTCGGTTGCACAGGCTAAAGCATCGATAAGCTTCTCTCCCATTTCAGTCGTTGTATCGTTGACGAGTTTCCAGCCAATTCTCAGATCCGATGCTAGGGCTTTCAGTTGAGTACTGCCAATCAAGTCTGGATCGGTGCGGTTTCCAATTTTCATTGCCAAGTGTCTGTCTATTTTCGGGTAGTTTCTTGTACAGACAAGGTCGTAGAAAGGTGCCAGTTCTCGGCGGCCGTCGGGATGATAGAGCACAGAAATATTTTTGCCGTGTGCATCCGAATTTCCGATGAGCAAATTGAATAGCGCCCAGTCCAACAGTTTTCTAAGTTCCGCAACTGGAACAGAACAATGATTGCGGATGACTTCGGCGCATTGGGCAAAACTTGGGCCACCTTCTTTTT
>JAHEAM010000458.1 GCA_024642765.1 Planctomycetaceae bacterium | reverse complement strand
GCCTTGTTCGTCCATTGGCAAGTAGTTTTTCCATTCAGGATTTTCAACGTAGGCTGTGTCTCCGTTGGCGTGCCAGTGGGGATATCCTGGTCGACCATCGACGCAATTCATGAATTGATTCGCCGCTGGATCATCGGGCGGCATCGGGGGATGATCTTTTGAGAACGGATCAAACATCCGGCTTTGAGGATCGATTTCGATCTCGCCGTCGGGTGCATCCCAACGAGGGTCCGAGCTTTTTTCGTTGACAAGCTTCTTGGCTTCCGCATCAGCCATCCGGCGATAGTAGCCACGATGGCACGCAGGAATCGTTGCCAAGACAGCGCTAAAAAGAATGACAAAACGCAAATGTGTCGGTGCGAATCGGAGCACTGGGATCTCCCAAAATTGTTTTTTCCAAGGCGTGCGAGCGTTTGCGCAAACACACTGGGACTGTTTGAATTCCGTTTAAGGACGCAATTGCGGGTAATTGCATCTCGATTCTCAAAACTTGTCCAACCCGCAAAATCTGTCGTTTCGATGTGATGGCACTGAAAAAGTACCGAAAGCGAGAACTTCGCTTAAAACAACAGTTGTGCAGATAATGATGATTTTCGGGGAAGTAGCGGTGGTAACTTAAGGAATATTTGGAACCTTGCGTATTCAGAGCCGAAAAAGCAATTGGCTTGAACGCCGGAATGTCGCGAAGTCGATCACAAACTTGACGCCTAATATTGCCCAATTTATCATTGAGTATCTGCCAATTCGCATTTTCGATGGCAAATTCCCAAGATTGGCAATTCAGAAACTTTTTTCGTGAGCCATTGATAAATGATTGGTTATCTCGTCGTCGGCCTGTTGTTCGTGTTGGTTTTGGTTTTCACCATTCTCGCATGGAAGCAATGGCATTGGACAAATAGCATCTTCTTGATCTTGAGTTTCATCGCAGCAGTCGCGTCAGTTTCTGGCGCTTCAAAAGTGATGTTATCGCGGTCCCAGGCGATTAAGTCTGAACTTGATTCAGCGAAACAACTCGCTCAATTGGAAGCAGATCTTGATACTGAGATTTATGGTGGTAACGATCAGACATCGTATGGCGCCAACTCGTTGCGTGGATTGAGTGAAGCGTTGGAGTTGCAGCGAACTCGTCGAGGTCGCGTCTGGTCCAATGTCAATGCCAGCGTGAACGGCGATGGTACTGCGGTATTGGATCTTGCAGACGCCGCAGCAGAAGGTGCCGAAGCAGCGCCTCCTGAAAATTCGTCAACTGAACTGACGGGTATCGTGCTATACGCATTTGCAAACACAATTGAAAACGAAGGCACTGTAGAGCAGATCACGATTCCAAGTACTTTTTTGGGGACCATTCGTGTTCGTACTCACAATGGAAACCAATTGGATATCGCGCCATTGTTTGTCATAAAAGAGCAAGAATTCAGCGCGGGTGGTTCCTGGACTTTGTACGAACGGATGCCTGGCGATCGGTACAACGTTTTCCTCGAAGCCAACGATATCGTTCGCAAAGATTTGCAGATCGAGGCCTATCGCGAGTTGTTGACGGGTTTGTTCCCAAAAGAAAATGTAGTTGACGTCAACGATCCCAACGCGGAAGAAAAATACGAGGCCTTCATTGATCAATTTAGCTTTACGGATTTTCGTTTAGGGGATATTGAGAATTACATCGATCGCAACCAGGACACACGCATTAACAAAAGATTTCAGCCGGAACCGGAAGAATTGTTTGTCAAATACAAATTCAACAAAAAATCGAACAGTGAGTACGCCGTAGACGGCTCGGGTCGAATCGACGTCGATGGTCCGTATTCTCTATCGGGGGAAGCAAACGATAAAACGCTGCAGGCCGGCACGAAGGTCGCGTTCGAAGCTGGTGATGAGGTGCTGATCGACTCGACAACGGCGTCGGGATACCAACTCAACAATGACACGCGAATTTTGCCGTTTAGCCAACGCGAGGATGTAACCGAAGTTGATCGTATTTATCGCCGGCGGCTCAATGATTTTCCTGTCTTGTTTGCAGACTTGCGGCGTCAAGAGCAAGACTTGGCGGCGCGGGCGGCCAGTGAAGCCTCGAAAAATGAAAAACGCATTAACGCCGTCAACGAGGCTCTGCAGCAACGCAACATTCGTGATGACGTTACCCTTCGTCTGCAACAAGATAACCAAAACCTCAAAAAGGATGTGGAGGTTATCAATTTGGCGTTGGCCGATCGGCAACAGCAATTGGATGATATGGAGGCTCGCATGACGGCACTGGAAGAAAAAATAGAACAACTGCGCCGAGCGCGAGCCGGAACCCAGTAAACGAATTGGTTTCGTTAAATCGAAGAGACATTTAGGGCGAAAGGTTCGCCCTTTTTTGTTGCGCCGTTCCTTCATTCAAAAACACATTTGATTTTGCTAGGATCAGTTGGATGGTGCATCAACCTCATATGTTGGGCCAACTGCGTTTAACTAAAGGACAGGATTCGCAATGAGCAATAATCCGTTTGAAGCTCCGACGACCAAAGGTAGTAATCAGTCTCTTAGTAAGTCAACTGCGTTGCGACCGGGCGCCGCCTCTGCCGTTTCTATTATTTGTTTGATCCTTGGCATAATGGGTATGCTCGGAACGTGCGTTGGAGGAGCGGGGTTGATTGTGTTGTTTGCCGGGATATTGCCTCAAGAAGATCTTCCAAAACAAAGCGGATTTGAATTGGCTACTGCTGGCTTTTTTATGTTGCTGAATTTCTTCGTTGCCGGCGTACTGCTCTACTTCTCAATTCAAACGCTTCGAAATCAAGAAACAGGTAGAAAAGGGTTGGCAACCGCGAGTTTGATTGCCGCCGGATTTGTGTTTTTTCGAATGATTGCTGGGCTTATAAGTAATTTCTTGAATCCACCCGCTGTTCCGCCCGGTATCGATCCGAACGCCCAGTTGACGGTGTCCATTGTCATGTATGTCACTATTGGTCTCAGCATTTTGTTTGGGATCGGGCTCGCCGTTTTTTACATCGTCACCAATCGTGTTATGAATAGCGACTCTGTCGTTGCGTTCTATCGCGAGACGTAATAGGATCACGAGGTCAGTGCTGGCAATTGAACCGCATAAGTGAACATGGGAATCGAAAACCGAAATTACTATCGAGACGACATTGACCGACCAATGTCAAGTATCGAAACACACTCTATTGTGACGCTTTTGATCGTTGCAAATGTGATTGTGTTGTTTTTAGTTAGTTTTGTACCGGTGCTCTACAATTATTTGGAACTGAAGCCCGATTGGTTCACACGGCCCTGGGAAATTTATACGCTGCTCACATACGGGTTTGTTCATGCTCCTCTCGCAGCCCCCGGGGGGCCAGGCATCATGCACATTCTGTTTAATATGTTGAGCCTGTTTTTTTTGGGCCCAACAGTAGAGCAGCATTATGGTCGTCGCGAATTTCTATGGTTTTATTTGTTGGCGATCATTTTTTCGGGCATGGTTTGGGTTATCGCGGCAACGCTACGCAGTTCAGGAGACGCTTGTGTCGGCGCCAGCGGAGCGGTCGTCGCAGTGGTGATGTTGTTCATTCTTAACTTCCCACGCGTCAAATTGATGGTTTGGGGCGTGCTGCCTGTTCCTGCGTGG
>JAHEAM010000457.1:1647-3614 GCA_024642765.1 Planctomycetaceae bacterium | reverse complement strand
CTTGTCCGTGCGTGTGTCATTCTGCTTGACCATCGGCGTCGAATACTTGGCAGTCGTGCGCCAATGGATTTGTTTCAAACTGTCACCGCTTCGCCAAGTTCGCAGCGCAAAAAACTCTTCATCTTGCATGTCGCGTTTACGTTTCATCGAAGCAAAACCAGTTGCACGCGACAAGAGACGTCTGTCCCAGGACGCAATGAGTTTGCCTACGGGCGGCGCGACATGGATGAGGGCCGTTTCATCCAATTTACAGCTTGTGTTGATAATTCCAAATGGAAAATTCGTGCTGATAACGGGGTTGGTGAGCTGATATTGACCACGTTTTTCGAACAAAATTCGATATTGTTGGAAAACGGTTTCGTTGGGGCGAATCAATGGGAACAAGATTCGGATAGGAAGAGGGCGTTGCCATCCAAAGCGTTTTTCAATCGGCTGGCAATTGTCATTCACAACAACTTGCCACGATGCCATGGATCGCCGTTCGTTTTTGATTTCCCATATAATATCAACTGGACGCTGCGCAAATGCCATCTTGGGAACGCTACGGCGTAACTTCAGGTTACGCAGCATGATGACGCACAACCGCCATCCTACCAGTAATGGTGCGGCCATTAGTCCATTCAGCAGGATCAGTAAGTTGATGTTTCTAAGTAAACCGCCGGAGGCCACAAACAATAAGATGATCAAGTAGATCCAGCCTTCGTTTGTCAATGCAAGACGAATGCGTTCAGTCGTCGCATATTGACTATCTTTGCTTTCGACTGCACTCACGAACCACGACTTTCTATCGAAATAAACGCCAAAACTAGGAACATTCAAAAGGCTGCGTCAATTCGGGATTTCTACTTTACTCACAAGGCGGCGAATGATTCCCTCGACCTCCGATCGCTGGTTCCCTTGCAAGAAGCCTTTTGTCTGAACTCGGTGAGCGCACACGGCTACCGCCAAGGCTCGAGCATCATCAGGGATTGCATAAACTCGCCCATCAACAAATGCTGCCGCCTGAATCGCTCGGTACCAGAGCAGAGCGCCACGCGTGGATACGCCAACGGACAATTCATCAGAATCTCGGGTCGCATGTACGATATCCAGAATATAAGCCGCAATGGATTCATCAACTCGAACTTGTCGAACGGCGTGTTGCAGCGTCGTGATATCTGATACGGAGCAGATACTCTCCAAGGTTTCAACAGGCTCGCCAATTCGGTGACTCGTTAAAATTTCGTGTTCGACATTTCGGTTCGGATACCCCATCGATATCCGCAACAAAAAACGATCCAGCTGACTCTCCGGTAACACATAAGTGCCTTCGAACTCGAAAGGGTTTTGTGTGGCGATCACCATGAAGGGTGGCGTCAAATGATGGGTGTTACCGTCAACGCTAACTTGGCGATCACTCATTGCTTCGAGTAAAGCACTTTGTGTTCGAGGCGGGGCTCGATTGATTTCGTCAGCAAGCACGAAGTTGCTAAAGATCGGGCCGGGCTTGAATTCGAAATCGCCTTCCGAAGCGCGGTAGATCGAACTGCCAACGATATCGCTCGGCAGTAGATCCGGCGTGAACTGCACGCGTCGAAATTCACCACTTACGCTTTTGGCCAATGCCTTGCCCATCAACGTTTTTCCGACGCCCGGTACGTCTTCCAGTAAGACATGTTCACCGGCCAGAAGTGAAACGACACACAAGCGAGCTACGTCCGTCTTCCCTAAAACAACGGATGAGATGTTTTCTACCAATCGATTCGTCAGAGCAAATAGCTTGGAGGATGTTTCGTCGTTCAACGTTGAAGGGAAAGCATTATTCTTGGAATTCAATTAAAGTCCTTTTTCAATGCATCAAGAAGGCAGAGTCGAAAACGCAAGTTTCCGCGTACAAAGGCACAACAGCCAACGGAATGTTGGAGGTTGCACCAACAAACATCGCTGCCATTCTAGCCAGAAACGACTGCTCTGTGGCATGCCATTGA
>JAHEAM010000457.1:0-1637 GCA_024642765.1 Planctomycetaceae bacterium | reverse complement strand
ACCGAAATCCTCGACATTTAGACATGCTCTCATTTCGAGGTATCAATTAGTTACCGCGAATTTCAATCTTGACTGAATCGGTGCTCCACGGCGAACCGGGAAAGGCACCCCAGTTTCGAATTTCGAAGAACAGCAAAAACAATGAGGTAAGCACGCAGGCAAAAGACAGCAAAAGCATTGCCGTATAGATATTGAAACCCTCCATAATGCCTGAGCGTTCAATTTTCTTGCGCTGGCGCCGTGATTCCATCGAAGTCTGTCCGACATCTGGCGAAGGGTTCGTATTTTCTGCAATTTGATCAGACATTCGGCGCTCGTATGACAAGTTTTTAGTACTTGGCGGCATCCATAAACAACATAATGCTCGCGGCAGTTAGCATCAAAAACGAAAGGATTAACATCAGCGAATAGATATCAAATCCTCGTCTTTCAACACGCCGACCACCAACCGTTGGCAAGTTGAATTCCGCCGAACCAGGATCGTCAAAGCCGAATCCCGCGTCCCCTGAATCCAACGATGCCATCTCGGCATCATCAAACATATCCAATGGATCAGAGTTTGGTGGTGACATGGTCGCCCTTCCTTACAGCCGTTTGCAAATAACCTGGATCGATCTCCAAGACCGATGAACTATGATCAGAAGTTCGGACAACTGCTTTCCCAATGAATTTTTTGCCTCGGTAGATATCGAGGGTGTGGCCCTGACGAAGGCCGTCGTCCGTTCCAATTTCAATTACGAAGAATTCGTCTTTGACCTCAACAACGATCGCTTCCACCTTCGGAGGAATGGTCGCCGTCAAAGTGTTTGTGTCGAATCCTTTTTGGGTGCCGATGCGAATCCACGTTGCCACTTCATCACTAAGATCAGCGGTTCGCTTTTCGAGGATTTCCAATTCTGCAAGTCGATTGTTGATGTCATTGGTCAAGGCAACAATTTGAGTTCGCTTTTGGGCGATTTCGTCGATCAAACCTTTGTTGTCTTGCTTCAGCTTTTCGATATCGCTGTCTTGTTGAGCAATACGACTCTCAGTGTTCTTGAGGATTTCGAGTTGTTCAGTCGCGATTACGAGTTGACGAGCAAGCTCTTTTTCTTTGTTGTCGCGATTTTGACGTTCGATCGCCAATTCCGAGAATAGCTGTTGAAGTTGCTGTTGTCGCGAAACGCGTTCGTTCGCCAAAAGGCGTTCGATTTCGCTTGAGCTATTTCTGGCGTCATTGAGAAGCGTCTGCGCAAGCGCCGCCTTCTGTTTGTTTTCAGTCGCAGCTTGTTTCCAAGCACGATGCGAAACGCCAACCATGACCGAAAGGATTAGAAATCCAATGCTCATGATCAAAATGAAAAACGTTAAAATCTTGCCCATTAAGTTCATTGACGATTTCCTCAATCACATCCAATAGCAAGTCGATTCGAACTTGGCGACTACCTGAGACAATTACAAGACGAGAACGAAAGCACCGATCGAAAAAAGACAGAAGATTCTGCCCAGTTTTCCTAACCCGATACTCCTGTCAATGCAGTATAGTCAGGCCGTCAAAAAAGTGTCAACGATTTTGGTTTTTTGGCGATTTTTGGTCGCGAATAGTGGCCTGCCAACCGCAAAACCGTTAAAACGTTTCTCGACTCGGCGTCTGTTAA
>JAHEAM010000042.1 GCA_024642765.1 Planctomycetaceae bacterium | reverse complement strand
GGGGATTAAGTTCAACAGCAACATCTGAAAATTCACCCAAGCTATCATCGATAACAGACTCGATTGCCAGCTGCCCAAATAAAATTCTGGCGGATTGAACGGATGGATCAATTCAACGAAGTCCGAGTGAGAACTCTGTGTCAACAACGCGGCACAAAACAAAAACACACAACCATTCAAGAATGCTCCCGCGGCAGCTGCAACCAATCGCTGCTGAGGCGAATCAGACATTCGAAATGCCGAAACGCCCCCCCACGGCATCAACGTGATCGAATCAACATGACCACCCAAATGCGTGATGGCCATGAGGCGAGCCAGCTCATGAATGAGGGCCGTCCCAAACAACACAAGCCCGAACACCAATCCTGTTCCAATGATGGGCGGCGTGTGGTCGCGATGGTTCCATTCCAACGCCATCCCCAATAATACAGCCGTCAAGAAAAAGAGATGCATGCGTATTGGCACGCCAAACCAGCGTCCGATACTCGCACTCCAATCGAATCGTTCATTCATCGTGACTTCCTGAGATGCCGCCGCAAAAAAGGTAAATCGAAGTGGGCTTTAATGCAGCCTACGATTTATATGAATTTTCCCACACAATAATCTTAACGCGAAAAACAATGAATTTCAATCATTTTGCAGGCACAATTCTAGAAGCCACAGTCCCTGTTCAATCTGCCGCTATCCGATAAGTTAGCGAATGGAACGCACTACCGGAAAGACTTTGAATGCCTAAAAAGACGACAAAAGCTGCCACAAAATCACTCGCAACGCTGAGTGCCATTCGAATTTCTGGGGCCCGTACACACAACCTGAAATCGATAGAGGTTGAGATCCCTCACGACCAAATTACAGTCATAACAGGCCCAAGCGGTTGTGGTAAAAGCTCACTCGCAATAGACACGTTATTCGCCGAAGGCCAAAGACAGTTCCTTGAAACGCTTTCAGTTTACACACGCCAATACTTGGACCAACTCCCAACCGCTGACGTCGATTCAATTGAAGGGCTACTGCCAACACTCAAAATCGACCAACACGCGAATTCCGTCGGACCGCGTTCTACCGTCGGAACAATCACGGAAATTCACGATTACCTGCGTGTTCTATTCGCTCGCGTTGGCACCGTTCATTGCCTGAAGTGCGGTGAGCCAATCGGCCAACAAACTCCTGCGGAAATGCAAGGTTGGATTTGTCGGTTGCCAGAGGGGACGAAACTAATGGTGTTGGCTCCTATCGTGCGCGATCGCAAGGGACTTCACCGAGAAACATTCGAGCAAATTCGCAACGAGCGATTGGTTCGCGTTCGCGTTGACGGTAACGTTTTTGACATTGACGATGTTCCCGAACTCGATTCACGGCAGGCCCATACGGTTGAAGCAATTACCGATCGAATCGTTGTACGAGAGGGCGTTGAAAACCGACTTCTCGAGGCAATCGATTTAGCGTTGCGCTTAACGGGACGACTCGTCGGGATCAGCTACCAACGGCGATCAGAGACCGAATCACCAAACGAACAATGGAAAGAGAAATTATTTTCCTCCGAATTCGCGTGCGCAACGTGTGAAATCAGTTATCCCGAAATCGAACCACGAACATTTAGTTTCAATAGCCCGCACGGTGCCTGTCCTGAGTGCCAGGGCCTAGGGCAGCGCGAACAGTTTTCGCCAGACTTGCTGATTCCAAATCGAAAATTGACATTATCGTCGCCTGCTATCGTGGCTTGGAAACTGCTCCCCAAGAAACAACGAGAGAAGGCACTTGAGTCACTCGATCCTCTTCTGCAAAAGCTGAAGTTCGGGGCCAATCAAGCGTTGGCTGAGTTGTCGCCCGCACAATGGAACAAACTTTGGGTGGGCGAATCGGAGAAAGTACCTGGACTGAGTTTGGTTGTTGAAAAAAATTGGGCAACAGCCGTGGACGCCAGACTTTTTGAGGCGTTAGATGCGGCCCGTATTATTAGTCGGTGCTCCGCGTGTAATGGCGGCCGACTCGGCCCCACAGCACAAGCCATCCATATTGCCGGCAATTCTATTATTGATGTCTCCGAACTTACGATTGATGCATTGAATCGTTTTTTCAAAGACACAAAATGGACAGGGCATGAAGCCGCAATTGCCCAGACGCTTGTTACAGAAATTCTCCACCGCGCTCAATATTTGAACCAGGTAGGCCTTAGCTATTTGACGCTGAATCGAAGCGGACAATCCCTGAGCGGAGGTGAATTACAGCGAGTGCGATTGGCTGCTGCGATCGGCTCTGGACAAACAAACGTTTGCTACATCCTCGACGAACCGTCCATCGGATTGCATAGCCGAGACAATGAAAAATTAATCGTGGCGTTGCAGCAATTGCGAGAATCAGGGAACACCGTCGTTGTGGTAGAGCATGATGAAGCCATAATGCGAACGGCCGACAAACTCATTGATCTAGGACCCGGCGCAGGGCTTCACGGTGGCACCGTGGTTTCTGTGGGCACGCCCAATGAAGTCGTTCATGACTCGGCGTCCATTACTGGCCGCTACTTAAGCGGAAAACAACAAATCGCGATTCCAAGGCAACGTCGTAAAGGAACCAAATTTTTGTCAATCAAGGGAGCAGGGGGGAATAACCTTAAAAATGTGACAGCGGACTTTCCGGTTGGCTGCTTGACTTGTGTCACGGGCGTCAGCGGGTCCGGCAAAAGTACCTTAATCAATCGAACCTTGGTTCCAGCCCTATTCAATCATTTCAATCCGAGCCAGCGCCAAAGCGATCCCTTCGAATCACTAGTTGGAATCGAACATTTCGAAAAACTTGTCGAAGTCGATCAACGCCCCATTGGCCGCAACGCGCGCAGTTGTCCCGCTACATACACGGGGATTTTCGATGAAATTCGCAAGGTCTTTGCCGAGACTCGCGACGCGCGACGATTGGGATTCGACGCCAGACAATTTAGCTTCAACAGTGGACCAGGTCGTTGTAGTGAATGTAACGGGTTGGGCGAAAAAAAATTGGAGATGAAATTTCTACCCGACGTGCGTATTGTTTGTCCAGTCTGTCATGGCGGGCGATATCAAATCCAAACCTTGGCAGTGCGCTATCGTGAACGTTCGATTGCGGATGTGTTGCGATTGCCGATCGAAACTGCGGCAATCGAGTTTGCGGATTTCCCAAAGATTTTTCCGGTGCTGCAGACGTTAACGGACGTTGGACTGGGATATCTCACACTCGGCCAATCAGCCCCAACACTTTCGGGCGGCGAAGCCCAACGCATCAAACTTGCAAGCGAACTTGCTACACGCTCCACGGGACGCACACTGTACATTCTGGATGAGCCCACGACCGGATTGCATTTCGATGATGTTAACCGGCTGATTCAACTCTTGTCGCGTCTCGTGGAAATGGGGAATAGTGTGATTGTGATCGAGCATCACCTGGATATGATCAAGTCGGCGGATTGGGTGATCGATTTGGGCCCCGAGGGAGGCCATGCAGGTGGAGAAATTGTCGCTGCCGGTACACCCGAAGCTGTAGCGGCCAACCCCAATTCCCACACAGGAAAATGCTTGTTGCCTTTATTGCAGTGAACAGTTCAATAGTTCATTAATTCTCAAGATCTATGTCTCAGGAAAGAATTGATATGCATCCGCGAAGTTCGCTTTTACTTGACCGAAATCGTTCTCTGCTTTTGATCATCGATGTCCAAGAACGATTGTTGCCCACTATTGCCGATCATCAACGCATTGTTTGGAACATTGGCAGGCTCATTGATGGCGCACAACTGTTTGGAGTACCTTTTTCGGCAACGGAACAGTATCCCAAGGGGTTAGGCGCTACGGTTGAAATCATTCGTCAACGACTCGAATCGATACCTGAGAAATCCATGTTCAGTTGCCGGGAGTGCACTTCACTCTTTAGTTCACTGCTGGATACCAAAATACGGCAAATCGTTTTAACGGGAATCGAGACACACGTTTGCGTCCAGCAAACAGCATTTGATTTGAGCGCCATGGGGTTTGATGTTTACTTGGTCGTCGATGCTGTGGGTTCACGTTTCGAAATCGACCGGCAAACGGCAGTGGACCGAATGCGAATCGCTGGCGTTACGCCTGTAACAACTGAGGCCGTTATGTTTGAATGGTGTGAAACGTCCGCCGACTCCAATTTCAAGGCCCTCAGCCAACTCGTCCGCCAAACCGCTCCGCAACATTAGGCCTTCGCTCGGCGTGCATGGACCAAAAACTCGACCACCATGCACAGAACCAAAAGCGGAATCAGCCCGAACAAGAAAAGACTTTCCAAAAGTTTTTGGTTGTCATTCCTAGTAGCACTGAAGATCACATAGCCGGTGTACAAAACGTACATTGACAGAAGCAATATTCCATTCAAGCGGCTAACGTTGCGACCAATCAAAAACAATGGCATGCAAATTAGTGAAATGCCGATCACGACGGGCAAATCGAAGCGAAATGCCTCAACCGGAAAGGGCAACGACGTTTTTCCGACCAACGAAGAAATCCCTAAGACGCAAAGGACATTAAAGATATTGCTGCCAACAACATTTCCGACGGCAATGTCGCGTTCGCCTTTCAGTCCGGCCATGACCGAAGTGATCACCTCTGGAAGCGAAGTGCCGACGGCTACGATTGTCAGCCCAATGACCAATTCACTAACCTCAAATGACTTAGCGATTTGAACCGCACCCTCAGTCAACCACCGCGATCCTAACACCAACAGGATGAGTCCAACAACCAAAAGGCTGAAGAATTTTATTGCGTTTTTTGTATTTGGAACTGCCTTCGGTAGCTCATCTGAAAACTCTTTGACCATCCGGCGGTTGGCAAGGCGACTTGATTGTATTAGCCATGCGACATATACAATCAACATTGAACTCAGCAGCCCCCCTTCGACTCGAGTGATTTGTCCATCCCAACCGATCGGTATGAGTGAAAGTGCCGAAAACAACATCCACCACAGGTCGCGTTTGAACAAGTCATCCGAAACGGAAAGTGGCGTAACGATTGCAGCAATACCTAGGACGACGAGTACGTTGAAAACATTGCTCCCCAGAGCATTGCCTATCGCTAACTCCGCGCTGCCTTGGTAGGAGGCCTGTATCGAGACGGCCAACTCGGGTGCACTGGTTCCAAAAGAAACGACCGTCAGACCAATGATCAATGGGGCGATGCGAGCGATCACGGCCAAGCCGGATGCACCCCTCACCAACAGCTCGCCACCAATTAACAATACGCCCAAACCACCAACGATCTCAAGTATTGCCAGTGCCATCTAGTTTCCATGATTCTGGTGTTGATTCGATTGTCGTCAATCGCAAGTCGCAATCCAGGCGGTCTTAAATTGTTTATTGACGACAAATTGAATACAAATTGGACCTAGGTGACATTCTTCCATTCACGCGATTTCGCACTATCTAGCACAGCGTCGCAAACACGTTGCGTTTCCAGTGCGTCGCGGAAGGTTGGTCCTGCAGGTTTGCCATCTTCTAATCCCTTGAGGAAGTCAGCGACTTGGTGGACGAATGAATGCTCGTATCCGATTTGCAAACCGGGCACCCACCAATGGTCCATGTAAGGATGCTCGCCACCGTGATCAGTCACGTGGATACTGCGCCAACCGCGGGTAGCGCCTTCATCGTTGTAATCAAAAAACTCAAGGCGATGCAAATCGTGCAAATCCCATCGCAAGGAACCTTGCTCTCCGTTGATCTCAAACGTGTAGAGTGCCTTGTGCCCTCGCGCGTAACGTGTCGATTCGAACAATCCCAGCGAGTTGTTTTGGAAGTGACAAAGAAAGGCACATGCATCATCAATACCAACCGGTTCCGCTTTGCCGGTGTCCGCATGTACTCGTTCTTTGACAAACGTTTCGGTCATCGCAACCACGTCTCGGATTCCGCCGTTCAACCAAATGGCAGTATCAATGCAATGCGCTAGGAGATCGCCCGTGACACCCGATCCGGCCGCTGCGGCATCCAAACGCCATAAAGCCGCACCGCCTTGAGGCACATCTTCCGAAATGGTCCAGTCTTGCAAAAAGTTAGCGCGGTAGTGAAATACTTTACCCAGTCGGCCCGAATCGATAATTTGTTTTGCAAGTGTAACGGCAGGCACGCGGCGGTAGTTGTACCAGACCATGTTGGCCACGCCAGCCTTTTCAACCGCTTCACACATCTCTATGCCTTCGGCGGCGTTCATCGAAAGAGGTTTCTCGCACAGAATTATTTTGCCGGCGGCTGCTGCAGCCAGGGCAATTTCTTTGTGCAAGTTGTTGGGCACGCAAATATCGATCGCGTCAATATCGTCTCGAGCGATCAAGGCCTTCCAATCGCTTTCGATCGATTCGTAGCCCCAATTGTCAGCAAATTTCTGGACTGCTTCAACGTTGCGAGCACATGCGGCCTTGAGCACCGGTTGATATGCCAAATCAAAAAACTGGTTCACGCGAGCGTAGGCGTTCGAGTGGGCCCGCCCCATAAAACCGTAGCCGATCATACCGATTCGTAGTTGTTTTTCTTTCATCTCTTCATCCCTTGGCTTTGTGTCTGTTGTGTCTTCAGAAATGGAACCTTAACCACCGCGGCTTTTGGCCATCGCCAATTCCGCCTTGGTGATGTACTCCGGATCACGCGTGCCTTCGAAGGCACGTTGGTACGTCACACTCAGGGCGGCATAATTGAAGGCGTCACCGGGCTCCAACTCGCAAGCCCGTTCGGCATGACGGCAAGCCAACTCGTAATTTTGAGTGTTGTGATAAAGCACAGCCAATGCCAAATGCCCACGCACAAACGTCTTTTCCGCCTCGAGCAATTGATTGATTACGGAAATCGCCTCGTCGTACTTGCCTTCCGCACGCAAAGCCTCAGCTTTTTTCTCAAGTTCCAAAATTTCTGGAGCAACCATGGAGCAAAATCACCTTAAATCAAAGGAGCAATGAAAAGAAACCCGGTCCACAATTCAGAGGACCGGGTAAGTTTACGTTTGGACTTATTCTAACGCATAGCGCGCCCTACGTCATTCCCGTAGGAATCGCAGAACGTTATTTCTTCGCCTCAGCTCGCAGCACTGCTTGGGCGGCCGCGAGGCGAGCGATCGGTACGCGGAATGGCGAACAACTCACGTAATCCAATCCCACCCGATGGCAAAAGTCGATCGAAGCGGGATCGCCACCGTGCTCTCCGCAGATTCCCAGCTTGAGATCCTTGCGTTTGCTACGGCCCTTTTTGACCGCCATGTCAACCAATTGCCCAACACCCGATTGATCCAACGACTGAAACGGATCAATTGGCAGGATTTCTTGATTGAGATAGTCCGGTAAGAACGTATTGATATCATCGCGACTGAAACCAAAGGTCATTTGCGTCAAGTCATTCGTTCCGAAGCTGAAGAATTCAGCATGGTTGGCGATTTCGTCTGCCGTCAATGCCGCACGAGGAACCTCGATCATCGTGCCGATCAAAATATCAAGCTTGCCTTTGAAGCCTTTTTCTTTGATGACAGTTTCGATCGTTTCCTCAGTCTTCGCTCGCAAAACTCTCAACTCTACCTCGGTCCCTACTAGCGGAATCATGATTTCCGGGCGCGCGTCAATTTTCTTGTTTTTGCATTCGATCGCTGCTTCGACAATCGCGCGAACTTGCATTTCCAAAATTTCAGGGAACGTAATGCTCAATCGGCAACCGCGATGACCCAGCATCGGATTGAACTCATGAAGCGAGTCAACGCGTGCTTTGATTTCCGCAGGACTCACGCCGAGTTCCGCAGCCATTTCTTTCTGCCCAGCGGCATCGTGTGGAACAAATTCGTGAAGTGGCGGGTCAAGCAAACGCACCGTCACGGGCAAGCCCTTCATCGCTTCGAAAATCCCCGCAAAGTCAGCGCGTTGGAACGGCAACAATTTTGCAAGTGCCTTCCGTCGTGCTTCGACCGTTTTTGCAAGAATCATTTCGCGGATTGCCATCGTGCGTTTTCCGCCGAAGAACATATGTTCCGTGCGGCAAAGGCCAATACCTTCGGCACCGAATTCTCGGGCTCGGGAACTGTCTTCAGGCGAGTCAGCGTTCGTGCGAACACCGAGTGTTCGGTAGCTATCGGCCCACTTCATCAACTTCGCAAAATCGCCCGACAAGCTTGCGGGTTGTGTTTCAATTTCACCAACGGCAACTTCACCCGTCGTGCCGTTGATACTCAAAATGTCTTTAGGTCCATATTTTTTACCATCGATCGTCGCTCGCTGGGCTTTGGCGTCGATAACAACACCACCTGCACCTGCAACACAACATCGACCCCAGCCGCGCGCAACCACAGCTGCGTGACTAGTCATACCACCCGTACTCGTCAAAATCCCGGCGGCAGCGTGCATGCCATCGACGTCTTCGGGGCTTGTTTCTTTACGAATCAAGATAACGCGTTCACCCTTTGTGGCTCGTGCTTTCGCGTCCTCGGCTGTAAATGCCAACGCTCCAAACGCAGCGCCAGGAGATGCTGGCAATCCTTTGGCGATCTTCGCAGCCTTTTCCCAAGCCGACGGCTTGAAACTCGGTAACAACAGTTGAGTCAAATCGTTTGCCGGAACACGCAACACGGCCTCTTTTTCGCTTATCAATTTTTCCTTGACCATGTCGCAAGCGATTTTCACTGCCGCCGTACCGGTTCGTTTACCAGTTCTTGTTTGCAGCATGAACAACTTGCCTTTTTCAATCGTGAACTCAATGTCTTGCATCTCACGATAGTGAGACTCAAGTTTGTCTTTGATAACCATCAATTCTTTGTGAATTGATTTGTTCCATTTCGGCATTTCTTCGGTTGGCAACGGTGTCCGAATTCCAGCAACGACATCTTCGCCTTGAGCGTTGATCAAGAACTCGCCAAAGAACTTGTTCTCGCCGGTGTTTGGATTGCGAGTGAAGGCGACGCCAGTGCCTGAATCATCTCCCATGTTGCCGTAAACCATCGACTGCACGTTAACGGCAGTTCCTGCAAGGCCACGGATGTTTTCGATCTCGCGATATTTAACAGCCTTGTTCGTCATCCAACTTCGGAAAACAGCTTCGATGGCTTTCTCAAGTTGCTTCAATGGATTTTGAGGGAAATCCTCTTTGGTGTACTTCTTGTACAACGTTTTGTACGAATCGCACAATTCCTTTAGGCCTTCAGCAGGCACGTCGGTGTCTTCTTTGACCTTGTACTTTTTCTTGATGATATCGAACGCTTCTTCGAAGTGATGGTGATCAATCCCCATAACGACGTCACCAAACATATTGATCAGTCGGCGGTAGGCATCGTAAGCGAACCGCTCATTGCTCGTCGCTGCTGCGAGACCAGCTGTCGAAACGTCATTTAAACCCAGGTTCAGAATCGTATTCATCATTCCGGGCATGGACACCGCAGCACCCGATCTAACCGAGACCAGCAAGGGATTCTTGTCGTCGCCGAATTTTTTGCCGAGCTCTTTTTCGAGCATGGTCACATTTTTCTGAACCTCCTCCATGAGACCGCCAGGAAATTTCTGGCCGCTCTTGTAGTACGCGCCGCAGACTTCGGTTGAGATTGTGAAACCCGGAGGAACCGGCAGCCCAATGCTGGTCATTTCAGCAAGATTGATTCCTTTGCCACCCAACAATATTTTGCTGAGCCCTTTGCCTTCGGTTTTCGATTGTCCGAAGTAATAGATCATTTTCGATGCGCCACTTGACGATTTTTTAGCCATAAAACTCAATTTCCTAACGCGATAATGTGTTTAGCCGTAGAGTTACCGAGTTTATCGCAACAAATTCAATTTGTCAGGGGCAGTTAAGTCGGGCGTCCAATTGGCCAGCTATTAGGGACACGCTACGGGGTACCCAAATTTGAAGACAAAGGCATCTAAAGAAAATTAAATCGGCTTTGTTGTAAGTGTATGGGGCGAGATTGCGCCATTGGTGACGTGCGTGATGATTTCAACTATCGTCGACTTACTGCCGTCTCCAAAGCCACAACGCCAGTCCATGCGACAGCACACAACACGAGGGCTAACCCCGCAAGGGTAATCACGGGTGTTACCAGCCGGAAAACGTCGAAAGCCATATCAAGCGCGTTTTTCGAAAACGCCACGAGTAGCAAAGAAACCAGCCATACAAAACCGATCACCAGCCACGCGCCGCGTGCGGCGCCGTCATAGTCACTTCGACTAGGTGCCATGTGACTCGCGATACATAAATTCAAATATAAAAATATCCAAAATCGTAATTTCGTGAGGTTCGCCCACTGAAACAGGCTCTGCAAGAAATGACTCATGGACCTTGCGATGCTTTGCCCCAATTCGGCCCAAGTTGCTGTATCGCCCGATGAGTGGGGAGCCATTAGTTCGCGAGCAAACTCTGGATAGAAAGTCAGTAACAGCAAAAACATAGCCAGTGAGCCGCCGAACAAGGGAGCTGTTCCAATGAATACGTTACCGAATTCCTCAAACCAATTGCCGCGTCGAAAGGAATGACGCACGAATCCGAGGCGTCCTGTTCGGATGTCAGGATCAAACAAACGGACTTCGTCGACTCGGTGTCGAAAAACCCAACAAAGAACGACGTGGCTCAGTTCGTGAATGGGTGTACCCAGCCATCCTGTCCACATCACGCTCTTCCAGCCAAATAGGCGAACCAATCGTTGTTGGATGTTCAATTCGATGAAGTGAGCGGCAACCGCAAACGCAACAGCTGGCCCAATCAATAACAGCACCAACGATATGCTATGAAACAAAACTTCCGACACGTTGCCTATTTCTTATTTAGAACTCTTGCCATTGAACTCGGCTGGAATTTGCCGGCCTGATTTGCGTTACCCGAGGATTTGCCACCTGAGGCTCAAAATTCAACCGCTATTCGCAGCTCCGTCAACTTTCGCATGTTGGCATCTATTTGTATCATAGGTCGCGATTGAGGTTCAGTGCTGAAGCGGGCCAGGCCAAATAATTTTGTCGAACCGATTAGAACAGTTCGTTCGCTTGAGGAACGATCGGCGCAAGGGCATTTCGCTTTGAAATTGCGGACATTTGATTGGCGAAACAGCGTGACTTGGCTGAACCTAACACGACACATCGAGTCCCACACTGCACGTTGAAAATCATGGCTTGATAAGTGAAACTTGGCTCGGTCAGGCAAACAACACGATTTGAGAAGAACAACTTATGAAAAAGCCACCTTTGAAGAAAATCGCTCGGGAAGATGTGCCTGCAGGCGCCAACTTGTGCGATTACTGTACGGCTAAATGTTGCCGATACTTTGCGTTGCCAATGGACACGCCAACCGAACTGCGAGACTTGGATTTCATGCGTTGGTTTTTGTTGCATGAAAGGGCCAGCGTTTTCATTGAAGACGATCAATGGTTTTTGTTAGTGCACACGGTTTGCAAACATTTGCAACCGGACAACCGCTGCGGCATTTACATGACGCGACCACAAATTTGTCGAGAGTACCACACCGATAATTGCGAGTATGAAGACCACCATGTCTATGACGGCTATTTCGAAACGGCCGAACAGGTTCAAGATTACATCGAAGCCAGATTTCACTCCGTTCCCGACCACGAAGAGTTTCGTTCGCCGCGTCCATCAAAGATGTTGCCCGTCCTAAATTGACCCCAAACTAATGTCAAAAAATTTGATCCAACCGCGTACGCTCAAGGGCTTTCGCGATTTCCTGCCCGAGATGATGTTGCCGCGTGAGCAATTGATCGACACCTGTAAACAGGTGTATCGCTCGTTTGGTTTCGCACCAATTGAAACACCAACCCTCGAGTATTTTGAAATTCTGGCCGGCAAGGGCAGCGAAGAAACCGATCGCCAGATGTACCACTTTCAGGATAGTGGTGAACGGCATGTTGGCATGCGATTCGACTTGACGGTGCCTTTGGCACGTTTCGTGTCTCAACACAGTCAAGCTCTGGGAATGCCCTTCAAGCGTTACCACATTGCTACGGTTTGGCGCGGTGAGTCGCCGCAAGCCGGTAGATTTCGCGAGTTCATGCAATGCGATTTTGACACGATTGGTACGACTTCGTTAACGGCGGATATTGAAACGGGATTGGTGATTGTCGAATTGCTCATTGCGATTGGCGTCGGTGGTTTTCAAGTTCGAATCAACAACCGAAAAGTTTTGAATGGATTGCTAGACAAATCTGGACTAGCGGAACATGCGACTAGCGTGTTGCGAGTCATCGACAAGCTACCCAAAATTGGCCCCGCGAGAGTTTCGGAAGAATTGAAATCGACTTGCACCGCCAACGACCAGCAAATCGCTTCGATCTTAGAATTTGCCAACATCACTGGAACAAACCAGGAGATCCTAATCACTCTTGATCGGTTGGTCGCAGGGAATGAGTTGGGCGAACTCGGCTGTAGCGAATTACGCACGCTAGTCGAAACCTATGACTCGTTGGGCCTTCCGTCAGAACAAATTCAGATTGATCCATCTATAGCGCGCGGCTTGGATTATTACACCGGAACCATTTTCGAATCATTCTTGACGGCCATCCCGAAAATTGGGAGCGTCTGTTCCGGCGGGCGATACGACAACCTTGCCGATTTGTTTACTAAGGAGAAACTGCCTGGAATCGGCGCATCACTGGGGTTGGATCGGCTTCTTGCCGCAATGGAACAGCTAGGGCAGTTGCCGAAAACCAAAACGCCTGCTGCCGTTATGATCGCTAATTTTGATGCAAACAGCCAAACAGTCTATTTAGAATTGGCGCGAAAACTTAGGCAGAAACGAATCAATGTTGAATTGTATCCGGAGCCGAAAAAGCTAGGTATTCAATTCAAACATGCGGATCGACGCGGAATGGAGGCCGTGATTGTGGCTGGCCCTGATGACGTCGCCAAACGGGTAGTCCAAGTCAAATGGCTGGCCAGCGGTGAACAATCGGAAGTCAGTCTCGACGCCTCGGCGTCACTCCTGGCCTCGGAACTAAGCTCAAAATTGCAAATCCGACTTGGCTAGGTACAATTAGGTTTGCGCATATCTTATCGCCCCGAAAGTGAAACGTACTAGGAATCGAATTGTGGCCGTGCAGAAAAAAAAGAAAAAGGGCCCGAACAACAATCTGCCGAGTCCCGCGATGTATGGTGTTTATGCCGCTATATTCGGGATGGTTTTGTTCGTTTTGACGATGGTTGGAAACGTTACCGTTTCTGGAATGATGGCTTATCCTGGTCCTGTTTTGATTTTTTGCGGCTCAATCGCAATGCTTATCGGCTATATCGTTTCATCGCAAATCGTCAAAGGAATGATCGTTTCAGTGCCATTCATGATTGCCGGTCTTTTGGCTGGAATGATTGTCACTTATTTTCCGAATGGAATTCCTCAGCCCCCGCCTGATGGTACTCCTGTTGTCAAGGTGCAACGTGAAATTCCTCAAACCGAGTATCCGGCGGCGTACGCGCTTACGATTGCCGGTTCGGTACTCGGTGTTTTGGCGGCGAGCATTCCGCGAATTCGAAAGACCAAATACGTTGAAACCGAAGCTGGATAAACGGGTTCAAGTGTTTGCAAGTACGAATCTGCGCTGCGACCAAGTCGGAAATTTCGGCCGATATCCTGACAATTCTAGTTCCTGGCGTTATTCCTTTGGTTTCGCTGCGGATAGATCAAAGGTCTAATGGAGATTTTGGGAGAGGGTTTGGCAAAAGAAATTTT
>JAHEAM010000041.1 GCA_024642765.1 Planctomycetaceae bacterium | reverse complement strand
GGATCATGGGCGATTGAATTTCAGACCCACTCTGGTTGCAGTTCAGTGCGTGATTCTTATGTACTTGAAATCTCGCAGTAGAGAGCAAGTGAAAAGCTATCGATTGAACCCACATTTTTCAGTTGTTGTTTCTATAATGAAGCGTACCTTGCATAGCCAACTGATTCATAAACCTGAAAGTGTTGACGCGTGCCGATAACTTTGTTCAAACGATTTCGAATGCAATACGACTTGCGGAGTTCGCTGTTCGAATGTCCCGAGTTACCCGCCGGTTACGAATTGTTACCTTGGCGAGAAGAGCTAATGCGAGCGCATGCCAACACGAAGTTCAAGAGTTTTCGTGAAGAATTGGACACAAGCGTCTTTTCTTGTCTGGGTCAAGCGGACGGTTGCTATCGTCTCATGCAAGACATTGCAACTCGACCTGGCTTTGTTCCCGAGGCGACTTGGTTGATCATTTTTCGTAAAAGCAATGGCAACATCGAAAGCTGCGGCACGATCCAGGGCGTTCAAACTGAGCCCCATGTCGCGTCGATTCAAAACATTGGTATCATTCCAGGTCACCGCGGCAAACGGTTGGGTTCGGTCTTGATTTATCATGCACTGCTGGGATTTCAACAACTCGACCTGATGTTTGGAAACTTGGAAGTTACGGCGCATAACACAGGAGCTGTTAGGTTGTACCGAAATCTGGGCTTCGAGCTCACGCAGGTCGTGTACAAAACGGCAGAATTTCAAAGCCATTGAGTGACTGCGATTCAAGCAACGGAAATAAAACGCAATGAATGTCATAGGTATTGGAACCGATTTATGTGATTGCGATCGAATCGCGCGAATGATCGAACGGCATCAAGGCGAGTTTGTATCTCGCGTTTTCACACAATCAGAAATTGAGTATTGCGGAGAGCGCAAGGCCTTCGTGGAGCATTATTCGGGTCGCTGGGCGGCGAAGGAAGCAATTCTAAAAGCGTTGGGAACCGGGTGGGCGCGGGGGATCAAATGGACGGACCTGGAAATCATCAACAGCCCCAGCGGAGCACCCGTTGTCGTGTTGCACAATATGGCAAAAACCGTCTCGGAAGAACAACGAATTTGCGAAATCAAAATTTCGATTTCGCATACTTCAACCCAAGCCATTGCGTTCGCCATCGCCACAGGCGTACCCTCAATGGGGCATTTGAACTCGGAAATCGACTAAATTAAGGCTGAATGAAATCAGCCTGGAGAAAGCCCCAAATGGGTCGGTCAAGCGAGTCCCATGCGGGATAGATCTTAGGCCTACATTTGCTGGCACGTTTTGAGCATTGAAAAGGAAGGCATTGTTTCAGAATATTGCCCAAAAGCCATCGGATTGCTAGACTAGGGAGCTTTCCTGAACCAATCTTGGTTTACCAAACGAGCCCTATGCCTACGCCGCCGAAAGATCACTCTCAGCCCCTCTTTGTTGGCATTGACGTTGGTGGCACAAGCATAAAGCTAGGACTCGTTTCCGATTCTGGAATCGTCCTCGGTTCGACGTCGTTTTCGACCGATGCCAATCACTCGCCAGAGGTGGCCGTCCATGAAACCCAAATGGCCATAGCGGCTCTTTCCAGACAGCTCGGTGTCGAGAGCGAGCAAATTGTCGCTGCTGGACTGGGAACGCCAGGTCCGATGGACCTCAGGGCAGGACTGATTTTGGAACCCGTCAATTTGCCTGGTTGGCGTCACTATCCTATTCGCGATCACTTAAGCGAGGCCATTTCGCTACCGGTAACGTTTACAAACGATGCGAATGCTGCCGCCTACGGCGAGTTTTGGCTGGGCTCAGCCCGCGAATATAGCAGCTTGGTTTTCTTTACATTGGGGACGGGTGTTGGCGGCGGAATTATTATCGACGACTTTTGTGTGGAGGGAGCACACAGCTTGGGGGCCGAGTTGGGTCATATGCGAATTGACACACAACCAAACGCACGCACGTGTTCTTGCGGTAGACCCGGTCACTTGGAGGCCTACGCCAGCGCAACGGCTGTCGTATCTCGTACTCTAGAAGCTCTGAAGACACGATCGTCCCGTTTGAACGATATTCGTCCGTTGACTGCATTCGCTGTGTTTTCCGCTGCGGAACAAGGTGACGAGTTGGCGAATGCTATTATTGAAGAAACCGCTGACTTCTTGGCGAAGGGCATCGATATCGTATCGAATGTGATTGATCCGCAAGCTGTTTTGCTCGGCGGTGCAATGACGTTTGGCGGCCATGGATCGATTGTGGGCAGACGTTTTCTCGAGCGAATCGTGCGACAGGTCAAAGATTCGGTCTTCCCAGAAATCTCCCAAAGCATGAAAATTGATTTCGCGCAATTGGGCTCCGAGGCTGGATTTATTGGGGCAGCGGGGTTGGCCAGAGTACAATATCGAGCGAGCCAAATCAGGTCGACGAAGTAACGAAGGTTCCGCTTAGCAAGTTTCGATTCGGCCAGCAATTTCTAGATCGGCAATTCAAGGTATATGACGTCCAATAAAACAAAGTACATTCGCAATTTTTGCATCATCGCACACATCGACCACGGCAAGAGTACCTTGGCCGATCGCTTGCTGGAGTTTACTGGCACAGTCGACAAAAGATTGATGCAAGAACAGTTGCTCGACGATCTAGCCTTGGAACGCGAACGAGGCATCACAATCAAAGCTCGGGCTGTGACGATGGCCTACAAACGCAATGGCATTCAGTACGAACTGAATCTGATTGATACGCCAGGTCACGTTGATTTTCATTACGAAGTTTCGCGCAGTTTGGCATGTTGCGAGGGAGCCTTGTTGCTGGCAGATGCGTTTCAAGGCGTCGAAGCCCAAACGGTTGCCAACGCCTACGCGGCAATCGAAGCTGATTTGAAAATTCTGCCTGTGATCAACAAGATCGATTTGGCCTATCAGCGAGCCGACGAGGTTGCGATGGAAATGCACCAAACGGTCGGTGTTGATATTGATGAAATCATTCGCGTCAGTGCGAAAACGGGCGTCAATATTGAAGAACTGTTAGATGCCGTGATCGATCGCGTACCGCCACCTGACGGCGATGCCGATGCACCATTGCAAGCGATGGTTTTCGATTCTCATTATGATGAGTTTCGTGGGGCGATTACTTATGTTCGCTTGATGAGTGGCCGGATCGCAAAGGGCCAAAAGATTCGATTTGTGCGAACAGGACGAACACACGAGGTAATTGAACTTGGGCAGTTTCGGCCAAAACAAGTAGCCTGTGCGACACTTGAGGCTGGGCAGGTAGGCTATTTGATCTGCAATATCAAATCGCTGGACCAAGTTCACATTGGCGATACTGTCACGACGGCCTCAGGCGTCCAAGGTGCGGCGTTGGAGGGCTACAAGGCGCCCAAGCGAATGGTTTACTGCGGGCTATATCCATCAGATGGACAGGATTTTACGGAGTTGCGTGATGCGCTGTCCAAACTATCGATCAACGATCCGAGCTTTGAATTCACGCCCGAATCGAGTGAAGCGTTGGGATTCGGATTCCGCTGTGGATTCCTGGGCCTGTTGCACATGGAAATCGTGCAACAACGATTGGAGGGAGAGGCTGATATCGACTTGGTCCAAACCGCGCCCAACGTGACCTATGAAATCCTGACACGCAATGGAGAATTGCTAGAGATTCACCGCCCGCAAGATGTTCCTGAAGCTGGCGATATTGAAGAATTCCGCCAACCCATTGTGCGTGTCAACATCATCGTGCCAGAAGAGTTTATCGGCGCTGTAATGAAACTTTGCAATGAACGGCGTGGCATCCAAAAGAATACCGAATACTTGTCGGCGACTCGCATGATGTTGACCTACGAGCTGCCTTTGGCCGAAGTGATCTATGATATGCACGACAAACTAAAAGGCATGTCGCGCGGGTATGCAACTCTGGATTATGAACTCATCGGATACCAACCCGCTGACCTTGTCCGCGTCGACATGCTCGTAAATGGTAACAAAGTCGATGCACTTAGTATCATTTGTAATCGTGCCGATGCCGACCGAAGAGGTCGTTCGATTGTGAAAAAGTTGAAAGAAGAAATTGATCGCCATATGTTTGAAGTGGCTGTTCAGGCTGCGATCGGTACACGCGTCATTGCACGCGAGACCGTTAAGGCCTTGCGAAAAAATGTCACCGCTAAATGTTACGGCGGAGACATCAGTCGAAAACGAAAACTGTGGGACAAACAAAAAGCTGGTAAGAAGCGGATGAAATCGATCGGTTCGGTTGATATCCCGCAAAGGGCATTTATGGCGATCCTCGACACTGGCAATGACGAATAACATTTGCAAGCAGCATTGCTGTTAAAGCGGTAGCGCGCCAACAAGTGACAAATCGCGTTCGGTAGGTTACTTCCGCTTACCAGAAAATTGCTCGAATCCTTGCCGGACGCATTCGCGCAGATTCGTTCTCGCAATTACGCGTCGGGTAGCAACTTTCTCTTTTCTCTTTCGTTTTGTTAAAGTAATTGATCTGACTTGTCTCAAACGAAAATTTCAGGCAATAATTGCCAGCATCTTGAACCAGATCGGGTTGAGATTCGTTTAGTTCAGTGACCGAATTGTCTAGCTCGGTCATTGGAAAGGGATTCCAAATTGAATAACCGAGGTCCATGATGGACCTTGCAAAATCTATTTGGAGTGCATTTCGTGAAAAACAAACCGACTTTCGCCAAGTTTTTCGATAACTCACCGTCGCGAATTTGCTCGAAAAATTCTTGCGCTGAACGACCCGCTCCATTTTTAGGCTTCCTGGAGTTGGATTCGGAGACGAGTCCCGACGCAACGATTCGCGTTGAAATCCAACATTTTTTAGCATTCAGTTTTGAGCTGGCTGAAGACCTTGCTGATTTGATTGAGCAATTCAAATCTGATTCGATTCCGAATCTTGTTTGCTACGACACCGAACCAATGCGTTCCGTTGCCTGAGCAAACATTCGGGAAATGAAGGCACTAAAAGAATCGCAATCACAAGAAAAATGGCGATCCGTTGGATCGCCATTTAGGCTGTCACAATCAATAGAAATTCACGCAGTATTCTTCGTTTCGTTCAAGGTTTGGACGACTTATTTTCCGCCCTTGCCCTTACCGCCAGCACCTTTTCCACCGGCACCTGTGTCATCTTCCTCTTCCTTGCGTTTTGACTTGCCAAACGAATTTGATTCGTCCGGAAGAAACAAAGCGGAACGATAGCGGCCGTAGTCTTCAGCTGAATCTTGAATCGAGAGGTTGCCATATGAGTCCATCAAGAGGACCTCGCCTGGAATAACGCTGCCCATCGAATCCTCGGGTTCGAAACCGTCGATTGGATTAGGCTCAACGTCTTGCGCGCCCAAATCACGCATTCTGGCTTCATCACCACCAATGATATCGACAACCAAAATGTTTGATTTGACTGATGCGTTTTCTTGCTTTCGAACGGTCCAATCGAGCGGATGAAGGAGGTAAACGAGGTCGGTTGTGAAGTTCAAAACATCGCCGCGCAGGACCTCTCGTTTAAAGGGCACATAGGTATACAACCCGTCGAGTACTGAATTCACCACAATACTTGCGGAAGGCTCGTTTTTGCTGAATTCAGTACCACCGAGAGACGTCTTTCGGTCTCGATTCACGAAACCAGCGTAAACTTCAGAAACAGATTGGTTTTTCAATTGTTCGACACTAACTGGAGCGGTAGGGGTACTCCATTCAGCGGCAACTGCGTTAACCAATTGCGGATCCGGTAGGCTTGCAATGTAATCTTGTTCCCTTTGCTTATCCAATCTGTTTCTCACGTCTGAAGTAAGCGATTTGCGGTCCACAGGTGAGAAAAAATAGTCATCTTCAGTTGAAAAAGCCGAGCCTTGCGCCATTTCACTTTGATCCTGGCCACCTGGAGCACCCGCTCCAGCCATGCCTTTTCCGCCTGGAGCTCCAACGCCGCCTCCTTTACCACCAGGAGCACCAACACCGCCGCCTTTGCCACCTGGCGCTCCAGCACCGCCGCCTTTGCCACCTGGCATGTTTCCGTCGCCACCTTTGTTGCTAGCGCCATTAAGAGCCAATTCTGGTGGATTGTTGGCATCCAGGAACCAAACGCGTACGCGGTATTGAAACTCACCTGCCTTGGGAGGGTTGTAATCGAAGAACCGGATTAACTTATAGGGAGCCTTGGGCTTCGTCGATGCTTGAGCAATCTTGTAAAGAGCATCGCTTGACCCCTTGAGGTTCTCGATATCTTCTTGGGGATTGAGGCCTTTTGTTTCATCTTTGTCTTCGATGTTGTTTTTTCCGAACGCACGATTCGGATCGAATCTTGCTTCGACCTTTTCGTTCGATGAAAACATATCAGCAGGTCGCAAATTCCGCAGAGGCACTTTAGGATGCGATGCGATGGAAGTGTAATCGAAATACGCAAATGGGGGTAATGGTTTCGTGAGCGTCGCGTCAAAAAAGTTTGGGTCAATCAATTCTGGCGACGAAACTCCGTCGAACGGATCATTGGCTGCTCCCTCTTTGGATTTATTAATCGTGATCCAACTATCGTCGGCTTCGTCAACCATCTTTCGCTGAACTTCCAAAAAGGCGTGCCGCGGACGATCACGGCTAGCTAAATAGTCACGAGCATCTGAAAAAATCTGGTCGAATCTAGTCCATTCGTTTTCGAAAGGAACAACTCCAACGACCTCGACAATCGAATAGGGAGCTGGAACAAGCCTATCGCTGTTTGCCAAGTTTTGCGGTCGCACACCAGGAATTTCAAGTCTGTGGAGCGTAAGGACTTGGTCGCCGAACGGCATGATCAGTTTTTTTGGCGCTTTGGTGTCAGCAGTTTCTTCGTTGTCTTGTTGCATATCGCCGGGGCTAGATGGCGATCCGCCTTTGCCTCCGCCGCCTTTACCGCCGCCCGTTATAGCTGCAGACTTTGTCATCGACGCACGTTCCAACTTGTCCAACATGTTATTCGGCGTTTGTGACTGTACGAAAATGGTCGCCCGAAATGGTCGCGCGAGTAGTTCGTAGTCATTTGCCTTGTAGAGCTCAGGGTCTCCGCGCAAACTGGCTTGTTTTTCCTTTGGTGCCGACCGAATCGGCGTGTAATCGTCGGCTTTCAAAACATTGGAGGCAGCAGCTTTAATACGTGCCTCGGCTTTATCGTCACCTTTTCGAAATTGGCTAACGTCCGTCCAAGCGTTAGGCGATTCGATATACTGGTCGGCATCTTTCGCCAGTTTTTTTAGACCCGCAGGGGTCTGTGCCGTATACGGCTTTGTCGACATGCCGAGCCACAGGAAATAGAGGAGTAGGACTCCTGCAACACCCAAGACCAATTTCTCAATGTGCATAAACAGAAAGGTTTTTATAGCTTTCGAATCCAAGCTAATTTTTCTGGCCATGTCTGACATCCTTTTGTTGTTTAATTAATTCTTGAACATTGCGATTCAAGATTGTAACGATTGAAAACTATCCCGTTATTCCGAAACCCATCAAGACGGCTTGCGATTGTCGGCAACATTAGTTGTTTGCGACGTTTTGGAATCTGGGTTCGGGGCTGGTGTACTATCATTTGAATCTGCCATTTGCTCACCTTTTGATTTGAATCGATTTGGTTCAACCGGATTGTAAATCTTTACGATTCCATAAAATTCAACATCCACATCGAAATTTTTTCGCAGTTCAATATTATCTTTGTTGATCGGCCCAATTTCCTCTCCGGCGGCTGCGGCTGCCGCCTGCTGAGCCGCTTCGTTGCCTCCTCCATCAATCGCGCCAATTGTCTTACCACTTCCACCTTTATTACTTTTGTTACCAGCATCTTTCACACTACCGAAGTCACCATAGTCGTCGGCGCAGTTGATTCGAACTTGCATGATTTCGAAATTGAATCCTGAATAGTCATAATCTTCTGTTTTGGCCTGCTCGTCGTCTGCACCTAAAATGCTGGTGCTAGGCGTCCCAAACGCAGCGATCATTTGCGGGATTTTGGTTTCATTCATCCGCAAAGCAACTCGGAATGGAACGCGTTTTGCAATAACAGATTCCAAATTATCGTCCGGCAGTTCAGTAGATTTCAAGGCCGCCTGCAGTTTGTCAATTGAAATTGGGTTAAGCTTGGAATCGACGTATCGATTGTGAAAAGGAGTCAGCAATTGAAAGCCATCGGGTGCCGCATTGCTGCTGGAGCCCATACTCATGTTGGCCATATCACGACCGGTAAAAGTGCTTGCCTCGGCTTCCCCATCATTTCCGGCCGTCATGCCCTTTTTACCACCAGCTCCACCACCTGGAATACCATCCATGCCACCGCCGCCGGAAACTCTGTCAACAAGGCCCTTATTTATTGTCGTCAGTGTTTGTCCAGCTGTCGTTTGTGCGTCTCGACCAAAAACAATGTGTTCAATTTTTTTAATAGGTGCGAGATCATTAGCGTCGGCCGCTCCATTGACCGTCTTGATAACGCCGAATACAGCTTCCAATAGCCAAAGGTCTTGTTGCGTTGCGAAAACCTGGAACGTATTTGGCGATTCGCTGTTGTTGCCTTCACGCTTGAAATTCGTAAGTTTTTCATTCCACAATTCTTGGTTTTTCTTTTCCCACCGAACGACAGGTGGAAGTTCCGCTGCGATTTGCTCTGCTGTTTTTCCAAAATTCCATTGTGTTGAAAATCGTTTGCACAATGCTGCCATCCGCATTGGGATTTTGGTTTGATAATTAATCAGTAGCGAGTTTGGATTCTCGACTTCGGCCATCGAGTATTTTTCAGGCGGATTAAAACGTTTGAAAGTTGGGCCAAAATCTGGACTTCGTTGTACCTCATCGGGCCATTGCATGATTTTGTTTTGGGCGTTGTATCGAATGTCCCAAGCGCGCACGAGCGATGCAGCAGCCGACGAGATTTCGGATTCCATGCCTTCAATGGTCTTGCTATTGGCATGAGCGGCCACCGGATTAACATCTTCGCCATTGGCCACAATTTCAATGGACTTAGTCATGATGTTTTTTGCATCTTTTGTATTCGTTTCGATCATGGCTTCGTTTTTAGCTTGCATTCCCGCGAGCGAGCCTGCTTGCCAATACCAAATACCGATCATCGCGAGCGCGACAATCCCCGAAACGATCCAAAACCAATTCTTTTTGATACTGTCCATACTGCTGTTCCTTTGTGCCTTTTCTGATAACCAAAATCACGAGGCAAAAAAATTCAAATCTTTATTATTGTTCCTGGGTATTGGTCTGCGGTGCGGCTGCCGCAGCAGCTTGCTCCGCTGCAAGCCTCACCTTCCGCGCTTCATTACGCTCGCTTGGCGAACGCGGGATCCATAACAACTGAATCGTAAATTCGTAGCGTTCGGTTTTGAACCCGCCATCCTTAATCGCTTGCTGTTTTCGTTCGTGACGCAATCGTTCCTCGGGAGTCATGTCGTCAAGCTTAATTCGTTCGGTTTCTGTTCCATCAGCAGCCACAGGGCCGGCAATACTAAAGCCACCCTTGCCCGACATTACATTAGCTGCTGATACTCCGTCCGGCAGATAGGGGATGATGTGTTTTCGATCAACTTTTTCGTCCACGATGGTTGGCATAAAAACGCCAAAGTCTTCGTAAGAAAAAGTTCCACCGCCTGCCACATCGTTTTCAGCGCCGGGAAGCGTGACAATTCCCTCAATTAGATTTTGGATGAAATGCCGAACCACATAGTTCCTACCGAAATCTCGTTTGTTCATCGATTCTTCGGAATTGTGATAGTGGTGCCCCTTGATTTCGATAATCCAACCTGGCTTCGCCAAGGGATTGGTCGCCGCCTCTGTAACGTCAGCGGCAGCAGAGCCATCGGCTTGCCCTGCCTCCGTAGTTGCAACCGCATCGGCCTCGGACTCAAATTGATTCTTAAATGGCAATTTCAATTCGGCCTCGTATTTGGACAAGTCCGGTTCGAATTTCGAAGCGATGTGCTGGACATAAATCATATTCCGATCTTCGAACGGAATTGCCAGCGAATCGACTGCATCGCCTTGAATCCTTTCGTCGACAGGCAGGGCCTGGTTGATTACTTGCAAGAGTTCTAGCCAAGTCGCTTTTTGCACCGACTCGGAAACGATCTCGCGATTCAACTGATTGACTTTCTTTAGTTTGGCTGCGAGTTCCTCGTCTTCACCCATCAACGTTTCGCTCTTGTTTTTTACACTGGCGACTTCTTTAAACGCGCCTTCCCAAGAGGTCTGGCCATCCATACTAAATTTCGGTGTCGAGCGATCATAAGCGAGGGACTTCAAAAACCAGCCAACAAGCAACCCCAACATCAACATGCTCAACGCTGCGAGAACCCAAGGTTTCTTCGCGCGAATAATTCGCTCGACTTGAATTTCAGGCGGCAGCAGGTTCGTTTTCAGCAATCCTTGCTTCAGTCCCTGCAAACACAGGCCATAAGCTGGCACGAAGGTCAACATATTTTCATCAAACGTCGATTGGCCTACCACTTCGTTGCCTGACAAACTCTTGAAACTCGTGACCTTGGCAATATCCATTTCTAATTGCGCGGCTAAAAACTGCCTCAACCCAGGCAGATTTGCTGAGTTTCCTACCAGCACGATGTTCGAAAGCTTCGCGTGCTTGTCGATGCTGCGGAAGAAGGTCAACGAACGCTGAACTTCATTTACAAGGTCATTGAAAACGGGTCGCATCGCGCGGAAGAGACTTTTGGGATCCTCCGCCAACTTGGCGTTTCGTTTCAAATGTTCGGCTTTGGCGTGAGTCAATTTCATTTCACGTGCCAAATGTTTCGTAAAATGGTTGCCGCCGACCGGAATATTTCTCAGCCAAAGCTTGATCCCGTTGGTCACAATCAAGTCGGTTGTGTCCGTACCCATTGACATTACGACCGTCGAATCAGGTGGGTTATCAGGGTCGAATTCCTCAGCATTAGGAATCGATTCAAACACATCGTGCGTTACAAAATTGAAGACGGCGAGAGGCGATAATTGGATGAGATTGATCTCGATACCCGCATCGTCGAATGGCTTCAACGCCTTGTAAACCGCCTCGCGTTTCATCGCGAACAAGCCGACTTCAGCGTCAACAATACGGTCCTCGACTTCGACGCCACCAAGTCGTTGCCAATCCCAGATCACATCCTCGATCGGAAACGGAATTTGTTGTTTCACTTCGTACTTGACGATTTCGGGTAGCGTTTTCAAGTCGACAGGGGGCGGACGGAAAAAGCGTGGGAGTCCCGATTGACCGGGTACACTGATCGCGATGAAATCGCCTTTGAGTTCATTGCGTTCCATGAACTGCTTGAGCGCTGAGCGAATTTCTTCCTCAGCTTCGACCTCAGGCTGATTGAGCATTTTAGGGAATTCGATCAAGTCATATTTGTCTGCGACGACCTCACCGGGTTTATCGCCAGCCGTGCATCGCAAGGCCTTGATCGAGCACAATCCGATGTCGATTCCCCAAACTCCTTGTTTTTTTGCCATGCAAACACCTATCTTGTTTTTGAATCTATTGGTTATTCTGGGCCGAAGGGCAACCTTGCTCTCGACTTTGGCTTCTGCCACGGTGAACTATTCGATTGAGTGCAACGCGCAAAGTTTCAGCCTACAGTCCACAATTGACTTAGCTACGAATCTGCCGTCGCAACTAAACAAAAGCCGGTCATACCCTAAATCGAGCGATGCAAAACCGCACATCATCTTGAACAACGGTTTCCAACGGCAATTAATCTTAATTTGGAAGTGGCAAACTTAAGACGGCCCCAAGACTAACGCAGATCCACTCGATTACTTATAATTTACTGGAAACGTCACCCAAATGTCAAATTTTTGCCCCGATTCAGGCAAGATTGTTCTTGAAAGTTGGGGAGGCGTCAGGGCAATCGTCTCGAAATGAACGACAATCCGAGCTGTTCAATCGAATCTTGGTCATAACCCAATCAAAACTTAAGACCCGAATATTTGGTCACGACGACTGACGTCAGTGACTTGCCTCAAACAATTGAAAACCCGTATGGATTATAAACGGCTAATCACCATTTGGCCTTGCCATAGTATCGAAGACTTCCCAACCCATTATCGAGGCGAGGACGCGGCGCAATTATTGGTCGGCTGGACGTGTCTCTGGCATCCGAATTTGATTGCCCGGGTAGGGCAGATTCCACAATGGCGTCGATACGACGGCTCTACGGAAGATTGGTCGGACACCATCGTCACAATCCCGCTGCCGTCCGCACGCAGAATGACCCCCGAGCAAACGCAACTTTTTACTTCCGCATGTACCGTTCGCTCGCTAGACAATCGCAAGCTGGCTCTCGCGGCAATCGAGAGTCAAACGGGAATTTCTTGCGATGCCACCCTAGACAAAGGAATGGTTCAAGAGTTTTTCTCTTTGGCCTACGCATGGCTTCAGATCCAGCTTATGAGTCGCCAACTTCGTTACTCATCGAGCCTCGATGAGGAGCAGTGGATCGAGCGGGTTTTATCGGCGGCCAGTGCAGCGGTGAATCACGATAACACTCAGGCAGCTCAAGCAATCCAAGCCGCCTACGACTTGTTACTCGAAGAGAAAAATCGCTACTATCCCGTGTCCGCCAATCTGATCGACTTGGTTCTCACGTCGCCGCAGTTGAATCCCAATTTGGATTCG
Organism: Planctomycetaceae bacterium; assembly: GCA_024642765.1. Lineage (GTDB taxonomy): Bacteria > Planctomycetota > Planctomycetia > Pirellulales > Pirellulaceae > BJ22. The sequence goes on along the minus strand of JAHEAM010000041.1, from coordinate 1,079 downwards.
CAGCTCAAACGGTCGCAAGTTCAAAACTGGTTGATTACGGGACAAGATCTAAAGCAACTCCACGAGCAAGAACCGAAAATAGCCCAAGCTGCACGAGGTGAAATCGACGCATCCCGTTTAGAACTTGTCGGTGGCCTTAACGAAGAAACGCTGGTCACTCCCCTAAAATTGCGCACCCTTCTCCGGCAGCTGCAAAACGGCAGCCGAGCTTTTGAAGACGCAACCGGTCAGAAGCCACGAGTTTTTGCACGCCGCCAGGCGGGACTTCACGCAGCATTGCCAGCGTTGCTAGGTTTGACCGGCTATGTGGGTGCATTGCACTTGGCCTTCGAAGGCGAACGTTTACCTTCGGCATCAGCTCCACTATTTAGTTGGCAAGGAATTGGTGGAACACGTATCCCGGCCCTTAGCTCAAACCTTTTGGATGCGAGCCGCGCCGATAGTTTTCTAAAATTGGGCATTGTGATCGGTGAACAAATCGATTCGTACCACACCGCGCAAATTGTTTTTGCGCATTGGCCAAATCAATATAGTGAGTACTTCGAGGATTTTCGGGTTGCCAATGCCCACAGTGGTTTGCTCGGACGGTTCCGGTTGTTGAACGAAGTCTTTGACGAGTACTTTGACTCGGGCTACGGCGATCAAAACGACGTTGATGATTATCGAAATGCGTTACTGAGCCAATTGGTTCGCGAAAACAAAAGCGATCCAATTTCACGTTTCGTACACTACGTGACACTTTTGACGTTGTTGGTCGATTTACGGCGGCGCGTCGCCCTGACCGAAATCTTAACCGGGAAAAAAATGCCGATTGCCGAAAGCCTCGAAAACCTGGAAGCGGCCATTGAACAATTGGCGACAAACAAACTGGATCTCGAAGCGACGGAAAAAATTCGGCTTGAGTTGACGTCACATTTCCCCAATGTCAACCAACAGATCGCAAAAGTGCTCGGTGTCACTATCGATTCGAATTCCTCTTCGACAGCGAATAAGAAAAACTTTTTGGTCATTAATGTTGACGACACTACAAAACTATTTGAGCTGAAAACAGACACCCCTGATTCAATGTTTGCTGAGGT
>JAHEAM010000456.1:593-3631 GCA_024642765.1 Planctomycetaceae bacterium | reverse complement strand
CAAGATTCGGTCGAGATGGCCGACAGGGTAAGTAATTGGCAGGGCGCCGTCAAAGTACTCAAGCTGAATATCAATTACTAAAAGTGCTCGTGTCATGGCCCAAACCGTTTTGTTGGATCCTTAAATTAGAAAAGTACTTAGTATACAATCCGCACGAGATTTGCGGCCCCCCCTGCCATGCGTTGCCGAGAGGAATTCGTGATAACACTGCGTGCGGTAATTCGAAAAGCAAAAACTCAATTTCAAGTCTGGGAATGTTGAACCCTCTTAAATTACGCGGCTCGAGATTGGGACGACAGGGCTGAGCTGTAGCCCAAGAGACGATTGATCTCCAGGCAAGTTCGTTGCGTTGCGCCTTGCTGGCTGGCAACTGCTGTGTGTGCTCGGGCTCCCATTTCCACGGTGCAGCCAGGATTCATCAGGCCCATCTCCAAAAACTGTTGCAACTCGTTGCGACTGTGAACAACGACGGCCGCCTCGTTATCCAAAAGCAACTTGACGACGTCGCGAAAGTTTTCCGTCCGCGGCCCAAAGGAAACTGCCGCTCGATGAGCAGCCGGTTCAATCATATTCTGCCCACCACGCGATCCCATGCTTCCGCCGACGTAAGCGAAATCTGCGATCGCCCACCAACCCGCAAGTTCTCCCATTACATCGACGACAATCACCGGACGTTCATTCGCTGCTGTTGGTCCCCCTCCGCTGCGACGAACATAAGGTAACGCGTGCGTCTCAAGATTCTTGACCAACGCCTCAACATTGATCAAATGACGCGGAACAATCACCAGCTGCAGGCTTGGGAAGCGAGTCCGCAGCTCTTTATAAACGTCTACGACTAACTCATCTTCTTCTGGTTGCGTACTCCCGGCAACAAATATTGCGTCTTGATCATCAATTCCAAATTGAGCCTGCAACCGTTTTCCCAACACTGCATGACTTGGGTTAAACGCGCCATCAAACTTAATGTTCCCAGAAATAAAGACTTGCTTGGGCGCTGCACCCATTTTCATGAATCGTTTGGCATAAGTTTGTGACTGCGCGGCAATCACATCGACTTGACGCAACATGCGTCGCGCAATTGGCGCGATCCATTGGTACTGTCTAAAGCTGCGCTCACTCATCCGGCCGTTGACAACCATAACTGGAATTTTCTCGCGATCTGTGAATCGTAGCAAGTTCGGCCACAACTCCAGCTCCACCAAGATCACAGCACTAGGGCGAATGCGGCGAATGGCAGTTCTAATCGACCAAGTAAAATCCAATGGACAAAAGAATACTGAAAAATTGCCGAAACGTTTTTGGGCAACATCAAATCCTGCTTCAGTCGTGGTGGAAATTACGATATCGACGGTCGGCGAACTATTGATCAATTGATCGATAATCGGACCCAGCAATTGAACCTCACCAACACTGACGGCATGAAACCAAAGACACTGGTTGTGCGAGTCGCGTTTCGGAACAAATCCCAAAAATCTTTCGCACCAACCGCGGCGATTTTTTTTGAGGAAGACGATTCGATATGCGATCCATGGCGAGCCCACGAAGAGCAGCACTGCGTAAATCGAATTGAGTAGCCAACCGAGCACAGAATTCCCTTTCTGTTCGTCACTTGTTGCGCTCCGGCGCAACTCTACAAACTGTCTTGTTTCATGCGTGTCCACTCACCATTCGTTTTCTAAACTTGGTTTGTATCAATTCGCATGCAACATGATTTGTACTTTTTGCCACTGCCGCAATGACACGGGTCGTTGCGTCCAATTTTCTCGGAACGATTTCGAATCGGCTCCGGACGTTGCTGAGCACGGTTACCTGAATTCTCAATTGCGCGTTGTTGTTGGCGACCGATTTCCGTATTTGCCGTATCAGGCGCCGTATGTGTCGGTGCCGGCGCGTGTATCGCCTTAGTTTCCTTAAACGTTTGGCTCACCGCCGATTCACTGAGTTGATCCATCCGGAAGACAATGTCGGTGACACGTTCGCCTATGGATGTCCAAAGTGACTCGAATAATCTCATACCTTCTCGTTTGTATTCGACTTTTGGATCGAGCTGAGCCATTCCCCGCTGGCCAACAGCAGAACGCAAATAGTCCATCGCCAACAAATGATCTTTCCAAGCGTTGTCGACAACCTCAAGCAAAACCATCCGTTCCATCCGGCGAATCTCTGGGTGGAAATGGTCTTCGACTATGGACTCTAGCTTTTGCTTGAGTTGGCCTTGCTCAAGTTTCTCAACGGACTCCAAAGGCAGCGATTCTTCCAACGTCTTTTCGAACCATCGGTTTAGCGATTGAATTTCGCCGTTTGCGTTTTTGAGTGGTACACTTCCAGACTCGACTAGCGTCTCAACTTGGGCATGCAGTTCGTTCATCGCAACTCTCGCTTGTTCCTGTCGAAGTAGACTCTTGTCTACCAACAGGTCGCGAATTTCATTGCGCTGCTTATTGCTCAATTCATCTTCGTTGAGATCGGTGGCAAATCGCTCTCGAGCCCAAGCAATCAATCCCTCTCGATCAAGCTGCGCTTGATTGGGCGTTGAACGATCAAAACGATACAATCCGGCCATCACAGGATATTCAGCTTCCTTGCGATCGTAACGAGCCCTAGCCTGCTCAATGATGTAATCCTTGATTTCCTCAGAAGAATCAAATCCTTGAAGTTCTTCCAATGGGATGACAAGTCCAAATTTTGCTTGAACCCAATTTTGAGCAACTCGCAAACTGTATTGCGCATCCAGCATTGGCGCGGCTTCCGATAAATCGACGTTTCGAATGGCCTCGCGCGCACGACCCAAGATCATTTCGTCAACGCGGTCCCGTCCTACTTTTTTCAAGTCACTTGCGCTGAGATTCAAATCCCAACGCGAGTTTGCGAATTTGGAAAGGGCGTTCCAATTCCAATCCGATTGGTCCGCAGACGATGGTAGATTTTCATCGATGGCACCCATCACGTCTGTTTCAGCAAGGCGCTCTGCCTCTTCGATCGCAATGCGCGTGGCCTCTGTAATGTCAAGGTTCCGAAACGTTCTCGGCTCCAAAACG
>JAHEAM010000456.1:0-583 GCA_024642765.1 Planctomycetaceae bacterium | reverse complement strand
GATTCGCAGCCAAAGTCGCGCTGCAAGATACTCGACAAGTGCTCTTCGACTTGTTCATCGATCATGTCGACAACAATTTCGCGACAACTGCCGCCATCCAAAATGCGTTGGCGGAAGCGATAGATTCGCTTCCGTTGCTCGTCCATCACCTCATCATATTCGAGGAGGCTTTTGCGGATTTCGAAGTTGTATTCTTCGCGTTTCTTTTGAGCGCTATCGATACGCCGCGACACCATTGTGCTTTCAATCGGCATGTCTTCCTTTAGGCCGCCTAATTCCATCATGCGTCGAACAAACGGACCTGCGAAAATCCGAATCAAATCGTCATCGAAACTTAAATAGAACCGACTGCTGCCAGGGTCGCCTTGTCGACCGCAACGACCTCTCAACTGCAAGTCAATTCGACGCGATTCGTGACGCTCAGTACCGACTACGTGCAAACCACCGAGTTTCAACACCTCGGCACCTTGTTCCTTCATTTGGTATTCGACTTTAAGCTGTTCGACAAGCGAGTTCCACTCGTCATTAGGCACTTCCAATCGCGTTGGGTATTTGTCTTGGAGTCGCGCCCAAGCCATTGTTT
>JAHEAM010000455.1 GCA_024642765.1 Planctomycetaceae bacterium | reverse complement strand
CATTTGTCCCGAGATGCCAATTGCCAAGACTCTGATTTCAATATTCTTGGACTGGAGATGGCCACGAAGGTCAATCATGGCCGTTTGCAGTGCCGCTTCCCAATCGAACGGCTGCTGTTCGTAACAGCCTTCGTCCAGGCCGGGCAGCATTTCATAACTACCATTGCCACTTGCGAGCACGTTCATCGCTGTATCAGTAAAGATCACCGAAAGGCCTTGTGTGCCAACGTCGATCCCCAAGAATCCATCAGTCATTTTCTAACTCGTTTCGAATGAAAACTATCGGTGCGAGCGAACCCCATTTCAAACCCGCTAGCAGCGCACAGTTTAATGAAGATAATGGTGTCTGAGAATATGCTGGCGTTGTTTATCTTTTGTTAGCAAGGAATTTGCGACGCAGTTTGTTCTCAGTTGGGCTTTTGTTCAGAACGGAATTGGAACTTATGAAACGAATCGGAATTCTAACTGCGGGAGGCGACACGCCGGCACTGAATGCCACATTGTTTGGCGCGGTCGCGCAAGCTAACAATCGCAACATCGAGATGATTGGCTTGCTCAATGGATTCGACAGTTTGTACCATACCCGTGCCCCACATGTTGTCTTGAATCCGTTGCTGCAGACGATTCCGGAGTTGGATCCGAATTGCGGTGGTAGTATCTTGGGATCGAGTCGACGTTATGTTGATTGTGACGATATCCTCGGACTTGAGACCATCACGACGAACTTGCGAAAGCTGCGTCTCGACGGTTTGGTCTGTATTGGTGGCGATGGAACCCTGAATGCCTTGCAGCCACTCTGTGATATTGTTCCAACGGCCCTGGCGCCGAAAACCATCGATAACGATTTGGGTTTGAACTATCCCAATGAGCCCGACAAATACATGCGTGAGTCAACGGGCCCAGGTCCAGACGATTTTGTATACCGCGTCGTGGATACTTTTTCACAAGAAAAAAACACTTCGGAATTTCACCTCGACCGGATGGTGAATTATGCAACGCCCGGTTATGCGACTGCCGTTTTTGTGTCCGTTGGTGGTATTCGCAGAATTCGCACGACTGCTGAAAGTCACAAACGAATTTCCATTATCGAGGTCATGGGGCGTCATTCGGGCTTCATTGCGCTCGGCAGTGCCTATGGGCAACCGGACATTGTACTTGTGCCTGAATCACCATTGAATATTGAAACACTGACGGAACGTGTCAAACAGATTTATCGGTTACAAAAACACGTAGTAATTGTGTGTGGTGAAGGCATCGTGAACGAATGTGGCGAGGCACTGGGTGACCGCCACGCGACACTTGATCCAGCCGGCAATGTTCGCTTGAGTGGAGCTGCAGAAGCGCTGCGGACGTTGTTGCTAGAGAATATCGATGAGCGTTTCTTTCGTGACCTCGGTTATTTCGATTCGCATTCAAGTGTGATCTTTACGCGCAAGGTTGGGCATACGCAGCGTGGCGGTCGACCATTGCAATTCGATCGATTTTATGCAGCACAACTCGGCGGCAAAGCTGTCGAGATTTTGCTTGAGGGCCGTAACAACGAGATCGCAGTCTTGAATTGGTCCCACGATAGCGGGTTTAATGTTTCGAGTGTGCCGGGCAATACCTTTCGCGATCAATGGGGTCTGATCCATGCGCGGCGCATGCATTCAGCCTTCTACGATCCACAACGTTTTCAAATTTCGTCGACAGGCATCAACTATTTACTGCCGATTTTTACCAAGGCGATTGGCGCGGAAGACGTCGAAGCGATTCGAGAATCTCGATTCGATTCCGGGAACCTGTATCATCGATTCCATTCGGTGAATACCGACATCGAGAAGCGCACGCGTTACGTTTAAGATTTTAACGTTGAATACGAATTCGACTCACACGTCTCGTGCAAATACAAGCCTTCGAGTTATCGTCACTGGTTGTACCTGTCATCAGTCCGATTGAAGGCTGCTGCTTTTGGGCCTAGAATTCGCAACTTGTGTGATTCGGCGACGGTTTGATTTTTTGGAGTGAACTCATGGCTCGGCAATTTGTAAATCAATTGACGGATGGCCAAACGGTCGATGAAGTATTTCTCGCTTCCGAAAAACAACTGCGCCCGAATCGGGCAGGCAATTTGTACCTTCAATTGCGTTGTAGCGACAAATCGGGCAGCATGACATGCATGATGTGGAACGCTGACCAGCGGCATTACGACAGTTTTGAAAATGGAGACTATGTTCGGGTTCAAGGCACGGCCCAATTCTATAACGGCAATATGCAGCTGCTAGCCAAAGGAATTCGTAAGTCGCCGGATGAAGTGGACCTCGCTGATTTTCAGGCCCGCTCAATGGCGGAACTGGATCGACTAGCAAGTGAATTGGCGGGAAAGCTCCGAGCCATCAAGAACTATCATTTACGCAATCTCGCGGAGTGCTTTTTGGTCGACGACGAGATTATGGGCCGGATGCGGCAGGCTCCTGCGGGAGTCAAGAACCATCATGCCTATGCCGGTGGCTTGCTTGAGCATGTTGTCACGCTCACGAATCTCGCATTGGCAGTCGCGCCACTTTATCCGGAGGTCGACAGCGATGTCTTGGTGTTTGGGGTGTTCTTGCACGATATTGGCAAGTTAGAAGAGTTGACCTACACGCCGGACCTGGGTTACAGCGATGCGGGGCAACTGTTGGGGCACATCGTCCAAGGCGTCATGTTGCTGGACAAGAAAATTGCCGAGGTCCAAAAGCAATCGGACGATCCCTTTCCGGAAGAACTCGCGCTGCAATTGAGACACATGATCGTGAGCCATCACGGTGACCTTGAGTTCGGCAGCCCAAGGGTCCCGATGACCTACGAAGCGCTCTTGCTGCATCACTTGGACAACATGGATGCCAAAATCGCCAGCTTCCGGCAAATCATCGCCGACGATGTGAACCCCAGCAGCCGCTGGACAACCTACAACCCTGCACTAGGCCGAAAAATCTACAAGCCGACGACATAGACGAAAGCCGATGGCTTTCTTGGATAGTCGGGCGTCTTTGAGGGCTGCTGTCACAGCAAGGAGTTCGGCACGGTGACACGGCACAAACTTGAATGCCCATCGGCATGAGGACAATTCAAGTTCATTGTTACCGAATGGTACGAAGGCAGGAATTCCGACTGCAAGAAATGCCGATTAACGATTTTGGCCTGGAGGCATTTACCCGTTCTTACTTCTTAATGACTTCCGGCAAAGGCTTGCCTTCTGGAATAAACGTCATTGAGATTGAGTTGACGCAGTGGCGTGTGTTTTTCTCGGTGAAGCGTTCGCCTTCGAAAACGTGGCCGAGGTGACCGCCGCAACTGTGACAGACGATTTCAACACGCACGCCGTCGGCATCGATGTGCCGATCAACCGCGCCTTCGATCTCATCATCGAAACTCGGCCAACCGCAGTGGCTTTCGAATTTCGATTCGGCCTTGTACAGCGGAGCATTGCATTGTCGGCAGATGTAAGTGCCAGGGTCTTTGGTGTTCGTGTATTTACCGGCCCATGCTCGTTCGGTGCCTTTCTTTTGGATCACCCATTTTTCGTCTTCTGTCAGTGAATTGTATTGTTTCATCTTCCGTTCCCCTTTGCTTGCCAATCGCGTGACGAGTTTGCTATGAATTGCCGTTGC
>JAHEAM010000454.1 GCA_024642765.1 Planctomycetaceae bacterium | reverse complement strand
TTTGTCAGAGCACAATTTCGTCGCGCCGTAAAGGTTGATGGGAGAGGCAGCCTTGTCGGTCGATAGCGCCACAACCCGTTGAACCCGACAGTCGATCGCAGCATTGATTACGTTTTCGGCACCGCCGATATTGGTTTGGATACATTCTTGCGGATTGTATTCTGCCATATCCACGTGCTTCATCGCGGCAGCATGTATGACGATGTCGACACCGCGCATTGCCCTACGCAAACGGTCTAAGTTGCGGACATCACCGACAAAAAACCTCACTTGCGGAAAGTCATTTGGAGGAAACAACTCACGACGCATGTTGACGTGTTTTTGTTCATCGCGACTAAAAATGATCAGTTTCTTGACGCCGCGGGCGATAAAAAATTGGGCGCATTTCCGACCGAAAGACCCTGTTCCACCAGTGATGAGCACCGTTTTGTTTTTAATTGAGAACATCCTTGTCCTTTCGCTACTAATAGAATTCAGCCGATAGCTGTGGCGTTTTGAATGCAATCAAGATAATCCCCAATTAGAAATTGTCCAACCCGAGAATATTGAGATCGCGGACGAATCGATCCTGGTCAACACTTAACGACCTGACCAACCCTTCACTCAAAAATTGAGTGGCTCAACAAAATGCTAGCAGACTCACTCCGAAAGATTGACCTTGGAGTCCTGTACCAGCTTGGCTAGAATTCGGGACTGACAAGTCACTCTCAGGAAAGGAATCCTGAATGAATCGAACATTATCTGAATTGGCTCAGCTAGTCCGTGGGACAATTGTCTTGCCCCACGTCGTTGATGGGAGTAGCGAGCGAATCGATCCGAACAATATTCTGATCGATGGCACTGCCACGATACGTAATGCGCAGCACGGCCAGTTAACGTTCGCAAAAGGCGAGCTTGCCTGGAAATTTTGCCGGACGACAAAAGCATCTGCAGTCGTAGTCTCGGAAATCGCGCGCAGCGAAAGACTACCCTGTATTGTTGTCGCAGATCCGGAAGCGGCTTTCGCTGAACTGACAAAACTCTTTCGACCTGCCGTTCAACGTTCTTCCGTTGGAATCAGTCCGCGCGCAAACGTCAGTCCACTCGCTCGAATTGGCGACAATGTCAGTATCTATCCGAACGCCTATGTTGGCGACCATGTCGTGATCGGCAATAACACGACGATCATGCCAGGCGTTTGTATTATGGAACGCTGCCAAATTGGCGACAACGTAACCTTGTTTCCCAACGTGACGTTGTATGAAAACACGATCGTAGGCGACCGCTGCATTGTTCATGCAGGCGTTGTCTTGGGCGCTTACGGCTTTGGATATCGCACAGAAAATGGACGACATCAACTTTCAAGTCAACTTGGCAATGTTGAAATTGGCGAAGAAGTCGAAATCGGTGCCAATACAACCATCGACCGGGGTACATACGATTCAACTCGTATTGGGTCCGGAACGAAAATCGACAACCAAGTCATGATTGGACACAATTGCCATATCGGTAAACATAATTTACTCTGCTCTCAAGTCGGTATTGCAGGCAGCTGCACGACGGGAGATTACGTGATCATGGCTGGGCAAGTCGGCATTGGTGACCACATCGATATTGGCGAACATGTCATTCTTGGCGCGAAGGCAGGCGTGATGCATTCTATCGAACCGAAACAGCACTATCTGGGTATCCCTGCAACACCCATCCGCGAACAAATGCAAATCATGGCCTCGACACAAAAGCTACCTGAGCTCCGCAAACAAATTGGTCGTTTGACAAAGGTCGTTGAGGAAATGACACACAATGAAGTGGCGGACGAGAATCAAGCCACTCCCACCTCAAACAATCGCAAAGCCGCTTGATCACTTTGTTCTGAGATGCAAAACGAAATGAGCGCTGCAAACCCAAATCGAATCGGATTAGTCGCCGGCTGGGGTGACTTTCCGGTTCAAATCGCTCAACGACTTGTCGAATCCGGTCGAGAGGTTTACTGCATTGGAGTCGCCAATCATGCCTCCGAACGACTTGCCGAAATCTGTCAGGGATTCAAGGTTTTTGGGATCGGGCAGTTGGGTGCTCAAGCCCAGTTTCTGCGCCGCCACGACGTAACGCAGGCGACGATGGCCGGCAAAATATTTAAGACACGATTACTTACTCGGTTTGCTTGGATTCGACATCGGCCTGATTGGACTTGTTGGAGATACTTTTACCGCCAATTCTTGACAGGAACGGAGGATCGTCGCGACGACACAATGTTGTTGACCATCACCCGTTTGTTTGAAGACAAAGGAATCGTGTTTTTGCCCGCAACTAATTTTGCTCCGGAGTTACTTGTGAAAGAAGGCGTACTAACCCACCGAGCGCCAAACATATACGAGCGGAACGACATTGCATTTGGTTGGCAACTTGCAAAATCGATGGGCGGGCTCGACATAGGGCAAAGCGTTGCCGTTAAAGGTCGTGCGTGCCTCGCGGTGGAGGCCATTGAGGGTACCGATGAGTGCATTCGTCGTGCCGGTGGATTATGCGAAGCTGGAAACTTCACGATCGTCAAGGTTGCGAAGCCCAAGCAGGACACGCGATTTGATATGCCGACGATCGGACTCGGAACGATTGAATCCATGATTAAATCTGGAGCCAGAGTGCTGGCGATCGAAGCAGACATGACCATCGTTTTGGACCAAGAACAAGTTGTCGCGCAGGCCAACCAACACGGTCTAACGATCGTCGCAATCAAATCCAAACCCCACGCGCAAACTGATTAAGATTTGTCCCAAGACATTTTCCAGATTTCATGACTGTTCCGGCTGGCCCCTTGCTGAATTGCTGAAAGTTTAGCGCTGAACGATTGGCGTTGGTTCCCACCAATTCGACACTTCGCTTAGTCCTTGATTATCAAGCGCTTTGAGAATGCCATCAATCCAGTTGTTACGATCGCCCCACCTGATGACGATCCGGCAAGAGTAACACAGTTCGGTGCACAAACGTCGGATATCAGGATAATAACTGACTGGTTTTCTCTAGTTTCTTGCCGGAACTGTGGGTTGACGTTTGTTGCTAGGTTTTACAGTTACAACCGCACATTTTGAATCGCGGACCACATGTTCTGCAACGCTACCTAGCAGCATTCGCTTGATCCCCGAGCGGCCATGCGTTCCGAGTACAATGCAGTTGAAGTGTCCTTCATTCGCGAATCGCGCAACTTCTTCGCTGGCATTGCCTTCCAAAATCTTGCAGGCAAATTTCATGGATGATTTGGGCGGAATGAACTGCCGCAGTTGATGCATGACCTTCCCTCGCATTTCTTCGCCACCTTCGGTCTCGAAAGGGGGCTGGACGTTTACTACGGTGATGCTGGCGTCAAACACCTGAGCCAGTTTATCGGCGAAGTCAAGAGCGGCGTAACTATAAACGGAAAAATCTACCGGCACCAAAATCTTCGGAGGCTCGACGCCCCGGCGAACGCTGATCGAATTGTCCTGGCGAAGAGTGAGTACGGGGCACTCGGCAGCTCGTATGATTTGCTCGGCAACGCTACCGCCAAACAATCGACTGAGACCTTTCTTACCATGCGTGCCCAACACAATCAGATCGACACTCGCTTTGTGTGCAACCTCGACGATTTTCTCCGCAGGCTCGCCATCGCGTAAAAGATGG
>JAHEAM010000453.1 GCA_024642765.1 Planctomycetaceae bacterium | reverse complement strand
GCAACGGCAAGCCAAATAGAGATACTCATCATCAAACGCAAACATTACGAAATCCGTTTTCGCAGTTTGTGAGGTTTGAGGCGGTGTCATCATGACCATATTAGCGTGCCCTTGCTCCAGTTGGGCTTGCCACAAATCATCGTCGAGCACGCCGTCAAGAAACGGTTTGGAGTTGGTGCGAATGGCAAAAATGGAATTCGGGTTTGTCTTTTGGGAAACGCTGTTTCTGACGTTTTCGTTTGTTGCCCAATGGCGAGTTGCCAAATTTAGGTTCGTGGGCGCGGCCATCTGTCGATAAAGATTGGCAGCTTCTTTCCAAGAGGTTGCATTGCGCAGCACGTTGGCCTCGATGGCTCGGATGTACGGATGCGCAGCAAGTTCGGGATCTCGCTCGCGCAGGCGTTTGATCTGGGCAAATGCAACTGGCCAAAAAGACTCATTAGCTGTCAATTCACTCGGCGTGTCACTTGTCGCTTCATCCATTCCTGCTGATTCCTCCTCGACATCTTCTATGGCGCCGACAAGCTGCAGCCGATCGTCACGAATGACTTCGCCAGGCAAAAGAGCAACTCCGCCTGCATTGTCATTGTCATGTTGTTGAATGGCACCGAGCGGCATCCAGTCCTCCCGCGCTTTATCGGCCAAAGGTAATGGTTTCGATTGAGCCTGTTTTTCGAGCCGCGCGCGAAACTCGTTGATGACATGCACTTCTTCGCTACTCATGTAGTTGGTCATGATGCTCAGCGATACGGGTGTCAGCGGGTGATCCGGATAATTGGTCGTCAAGTAGTCGAGCGTCAAGAACGCGGACGGCAGATCGTTATTGGCGAGGTAATTGTCCGCGAGTTGCGCCAACCAAATCCCTGCCGTTTCTCGATCGGTCCATTGCAGCCAACCGAACAACGCTTCGCTCCAAACGACTTGATCGGCTTGAGTTCTCAAGGATTTTTCTGCCAAGGTCGTAAGCATCGACTTCTTTTGCATCGCATTATTGACATCTTGCAGATTGCCGCGGCGAATCGTGTTATCTCGACGTTTCACGATTCGTCCTAATTCGCTTATGCCGTGTAATAGATTTCCACCAACTGGGTCTTGATTGGTTGTATAGTTAGCCACGCGAAATACGATTTCGTTCGCCATCGAAAGTCTTGCTCCAACGATCGCGCGACACATTGCGGATTCGTCATTGAGCAGTTTTCCGAGTTGCGGCAGGAAGCTCGCTTGATCTAGTTGCCATTGCCCACGACTGGTTTGGTTGGGCACTGCCAAACGATCGACTTGCCACGCCGCCAAACCGTTCGCTGCAATTTGCTCGGGCATGTAATTGGGATCGGCTGCCAGTTTGATGGCCTCCTCGAGCAACAAAAAGGCGTCCACATAAGAGCCTGATAACATCCGAGATGCCTGAGCGTCCGCGACAATCACATTGGGTTGAAGCTCACGAATCAGTGGAACCAGTCGTCGCAACACGACTTGCTGTGCGGTTTGGTCAAAACGAGTGTTCGGTTTGAAGTCAAAAGTAAAGCAACGACTCTCCATCGCGCCCAAACGCGCAGCAGCCTCTGTGATTCTGGCCTGGTGGTTATTCACGCCTTGCAAATTCAATCGCAATATCGCAGCCAGGAAGCCATCTGCTGCTGAGCAACGACAAAGAGCCTCGAATGCCACATTGTCCGAATCCAAACCGATTGCCAAGATGGCAACTTGGTGCGAATCACCTCGCTGGTGAACCCACGTCTTACCCCCGTCAGTCGTGTGCAGAATCGTGCCGTGACTGCCAACCAACCAACCTCGTCCGTCTGCCTGCATTTCAATCGAATTCAATTTGGATGTTTGATTTGTCCTGTGCGAGGCAAGCGATTTATTTTGTTCGATGCAGAAAACATGAGTTCCGGGACTGCCAGCAATCCAGACCTGATCGCCGGTATGTTTGATGTCGCAGAAGTCAAAAAAATAATGTTGTGTGTTTTGCCGCACAAAGTTGGGAACGTACCATGTCATTCCGCCATCTTCGGTTTTCAGAATCGTGCCCTGGGCACCTGCAGCCCAGCCTTGGTCATCATTCAGCATCACCAGGCAATCAATTCGGTGTATCGATTTGTCCGTAATGACCGCGGGACGAATTCGATCTCCCTCTACCACATGGAGCAGACCATTCGTATCGACTAGGACCCAACCGCGACTGGTGCGTGCGGCGTCGATCCAACTCGAAGTGCTAGAGATCGGCTTCGGCAACCATTCGCCGCCAAGATCAAACGACTCGAAAATCGCGGAATCATTGAAATAGGAATGATTGCCAATTGCCCAAGCACCAACTGGATCACTCAAACAAAGTCGTGTTATCCTTGGCAGAGGCGCTCTGGATTGTGGTGACCATGTTTCACCGCCGTCTTTCGTTTGCAACAAGACGCTACGCGTAATGTCGGTGTACGGCACATGGTAGCCACCTGCAGCCATTCCATATTTTTCATTTGCAAAGGAGATCGACTCCAGACGAATATCAAGACTTTGTTTAACTGATTGCTGAATGGGTGTGGAGTCGCCACCTGTTTGCTCTCGCAAATTGCCCAGCAATCGCTTCATTTCGCCAGTGATCTGCGATTGTTGGTAACTCACTGAAATGCTGGTTGCAGAAAGCTCCCAGTTCGCGCCGCCATCCTTCGTTCGCAAAATAGTGCCATGTTCACCGACGGCCCAACCGTTTTTAGCATCAAGAAAATGAACGTCAGTCAGCTCCGCATCCTGCTGCCAGACGCTGGGAACTTCATCGCCCACGCGACGCTGAGCGAAAGAATTCGTCGCTAGCAAGAGTGAGGCGATCAGCAATAACACGCTGCGCAGCGCTGTTGGATTTTCCATTCCTTGGGTCTCCTTTTTTCGCCAGTTTGAGCGACTTACGATCGTACCAAGAAACCCAGAATTCGAACTAGATCAAACCCAGCCCGCTGAATGACACGATTTGCATTTGTGTTCATTCGTGGTTAGCCTCTATTTCCTGGATTCCAAACAAAAGAGAATCGTTGCTGTCGCGCACAGGCCTTTCAAGGCAATTACTTTTGTATGATTGACGCATTTGGAGAGTTTCGATGATTCGTTCGCTTGGCATCGCCACAACCACATTCCTTTTGCTTGCTGGCGTTCTCTCTGCACAAGAACCGCGAAAACCCAACATCGTGCTCATCATTTCCGACGATCAAGCATGGACGGATTACGGGTTCACAGGGCATGCCGATATTAAAACGCCCAACTTGGATCAACTAGCCAAACAGAGCGTTGTGTTTCGTCGCGGATACGTGCCAACCTCGCTGTGTCGGCCTTCGCTAGCAACGATCATTACCGGCCGTTATGCCCACGAACACGGGATCACGGGCAATGATCCATCGCCAAAAAACATTCAGCCGCAATCCGAGCTCTATCGAGAACGGCGACAAACCTTAATCGACAAGCTAGAACTTTTTGAGACACTGCCAAAAGCACTTGCGAAGGCGGGCTATGCGAGTTTTCAAACGGGCAAATGGTGGGAGGGCAACTTTCGAAACGGCGGGTTCACTGAAGGCATGACACAAGGTTTCCCGAATCCGCAGGGAAGGCACGGCGATGCGGGCCTTGAGATTGGCCGTTCGGGCCTCAACCCCATT